>DATGJI010000060.1 GCA_035295225.1 Candidatus Eremiobacteraceae bacterium
TGGCGCTGCGCATCGTCAATGGCGACGTGCCCGAAAGCCTGCGCGACAAAAAGCTGATGGCGCTGGACATGGGCTCGCTCATCGCCGGCGCAAAGTTCCGGGGCGAGTTCGAGGAGCGCCTGAAGTCGGTGCTGAAGGAGGTCGGCGCCGCCGAGGGCGAGATCATCCTGTTCATCGACGAGCTGCACACGCTGGTGGGCGCCGGCGCCGCCGAAGGCGCGATCGACGCGAGCAACATCATCAAGCCTGCGCTGGCGCGCGGCGAACTGCAATGCATCGGCGCCACCACGCTCAACGAATTCCGCAAGCATATCGAGAAAGACTCAGCGCTCGAGCGGCGCTTCCAATCGGTCATGGTCGGTGAGCCTTCGGTCGAAGAGACGATCGAGATCCTGAAAGGCCTGCGCGACCGTTATGAAGCGCACCACCGCGTGAAGATCGGCGACGATGCTTTGGAAGCGGCGGCGCGCCTCTCCGATCGCTACATCACCGACCGCTTCTTGCCCGATAAGGCTGTCGATCTCATGGACGAAGCAGCCTCGCGCGTTCGCCTGCAATCCACGGCGATGCCGCCGGAGATCCGCGAGATCGAGAATGAGATCCGCAAGGTCAAAGCCGAGAAAGAAGCGGTCATCAAAGCCCAGGAATTTGAGAAGGCCGCGCAAGTCCGCGACCGTGAGGAGAAGCTGCGCACGAAGAAGCAGCTCTTGGAAGCGGAGTGGTCGGAGAAGCGCACGGGCAAGGGAGAGTCGGTCAACACCGTCGGCGCCGACGAGATCGCGCACATCGTATCGACGTGGACGCGCATCCCGGTCAGCAAGCTGCGGGAAGAAGAGACGAAGAAGCTTCTCTATATGGAAGACGCGCTGCACAAGCGCATCATCGGACAAGACGAAGCGGTCAAAGTCATCACGCGCGCGATCCGTCGCGCTCGCGCCGGGCTGAAGAGCCCGAAGCGCCCGATCGGCTCGTTCATCTTCCTCGGTCCGACGGGCGTCGGCAAAACCGAACTCGCCCGCACGCTTGCGGAGTTCATGTTCGACGATTCCGAGTCGATGATCCGCATCGACATGTCGGAGTACATGGAGAAGTACGCGGTCTCGCGGCTCGTCGGCGCACCTCCCGGCTATGTCGGGTATGAAGAAGGCGGCCAGCTCACCGAAGCCGTGCGCCGGCGCCCCTACGCGGTCGTGCTCCTCGATGAGATCGAGAAGGCGCATCCGGACGTGTTCAACCTCTTGCTGCAAGTGCTCGAGGACGGGCGGCTGACGGATTCGCAAGGCCGCGCCGTGGATTTCAAAAACACGGTCATCATCATGACGAGCAACGTCGGGTCAGCCGGGATGCAGCGCTCCGCGGAGATCGGGTTCCGGCCGATCAAAGACGAGGGTTCGCCTACCGTGAAGCACGAGCGGATGAAGAACAAGATCCTCGAGGAGATCAAGCATCTCTTCCGGCCGGAGTTCCTCAATCGCATCGACGAAGTCGTGGTCTTCCATCAGCTCGACCTGCCGCAGATCAAGGAGATCGTCGGACTCGAACTCGCCAAAGTCGTGAAGGAACTCGAGAACCAGCACATGACGCTCGAGGCCACCGACGCGGCTCGCGAACTTCTGGCCAAAGAAGGATGGGATCCGGCGATGGGAGCGCGTCCTTTGCGCCGTGCCATCCAGCGCATGGTGGAAGACCCGCTCTCCGAAGAGCTGCTGCGCGGCACGTTCAAGGTCGGCGACCACATCCTGTTCGACGCCGAAGACGGCAAGAGCGTGTTCCGCAAATCCGGTGAGCCGCTCAAGCCGCCGCCGCTCGAACCTTCGAGCCCCGAGATCAGCGGAACGTAAAGAAGCGTAGTCATAGGCCGCCGCGAAACGGCGGCCTATGGACTGGAACGCGGTTTCCGCGCTTTCCTCGCTCGCCACGTTTCTTGTCGTGGCCGCTTCAGCCTTGGCTGCGCTGTTGCAACTGCGGCACATCCGCGCGGCGAACCAGATCACCGCGTCGCTCGAATTGATGACCCGGGTTTCGAATCCTGAATTCCAGCGCGTCCTTCAATACGTCTTTCATGGCGAGCTCGATCGCAAGCTCGAAGATCCAGAATATCGCGCCGAACTCCTGAAGACGCCGGTTGATCTCGCGCGGCATCCGGAGGCATCGCTCCTCGCAACGTGGGAGCAGATGGGTTCCATCATCAAACTCGGGCTGACGTCCGAAGCGGCCTTCATGGATACGACGAGCATGCAGTGCATCGCCGCGTGGAACAAGCTCGTCCCGGTCATCGCATTTATACGGCGGGCCCGCGGGTCCCAAGTGTACGACAACTTCGAGTGGCTCGCATCGAGGTCGATGATGTGGGAGGCGCGTCACCCCGACGGTACGTACCCAAAAGACACGCCGCGCCTGCGGCTTGAAGACACCCTGCCGGAGTAGCGCATGTCGATCGAGGCTTGGAATACTCTTCTCTCCGGATCCACGTTTGCCGTGGTCGCAGCTGCCGCCATCGCGGCCATCGTGCAACTCCGCCATTTGCGCGCGAGCAACCAGCTCAACGCGCTCTTGACTGTACTCGAGACGTGGCAGGACAGCCAGTTCCAAGAATGCATGAAATTCGTTCGCGACGATCTCCAGGAAAAGGTCAAAGATCCGACGTTTCTCGAGAGCCTTCGGGATGCTTCGGGTGAGCGCGGCGCCCACCCCGAGTTGCTCGTCTGCGACTGGTTCGAACAAGTCGGTTCGTACATGAAACACGGGCTGCTCGACGAGCGCCTGTTTCTGGACCTGATCAGCGGAACGGCAGTGCGGTACTGGAGAAAGCTCGCCCCTGTGACGTCACAGTTGCGCGCGCGCAGAGGTGCGGCGGTCTATGAAAACTTCGAATATCTTGCCGTGCGCGGTCGGATCTGGAACAAGAAATTTCCGGATGGCACGTATCCCCGCGGCACCCCGCGATTCGCCGAGTTGGAAGCGATGGACGCGGGGACGCCGGGCGTGGCGTCAAAGCCCTAGATCATGCCAACACTGGGAATCCTCGTCGGCGGCGGCCCTGCGCCCGGCATCAACGGCGTCATCGGAGCGGCGGCCATCGAGGCGATCAACGAAGGCTGCTCGGTCATCGGCATCTACGACGGCTATCGATGGCTGGCGCGCGGAGACGCCGCGCACGCGACCTCGCTGCGCATCGAAGATGTAAGCCGCATCCATTGGACCGGCGGCTCGATCTTGCGGACCGCGCGCACGAATCCGGCGCAAGATGAGAAGACGCTGACGAATTGCGTGAACGCGCTGCGCGAACTCGGGATCACGCACTTGCTGTGCATCGGCGGCGATGACACGACGTTCGGTGCGGCCAAGATCGCTGAAGCCACCGGCGGCTCTATCCGCGTCGCGACCGTGCCGAAGACGATCGACAACGATCTCCCGCTGCCCGACAATATGCCGACGTTCGGCTTCGAGACGGCGCGCGCCGTCGGAGCCGGCATCGTCGAGACGCTGATGGAGGACGCGCGCACGACACAACGCTGGTATCTCGTGATCAGCATGGGCCGCAAATCCGGCGCGCTGGCGGTCGGCATCGCCAAAGCCGCCGGCGCGACGCTGGCAGTCATTCCCGAACAGTTCGCCTCTACGCCCGCGTCGCTGGATCTCGTGGCAAACGTCATCGTCGGCAGCATGATCAAGCGGAGCGCGAGCGGCGCCGATCACGGCGTCGCGGTGATCGCTGAAGGCATCGCCGAGCGATTGGACGAGCGCGAACTCACCGGCTTGAAGGACGTCGAGCGCGATCCATATGGCCACGTGCGCCTCGCCGACATCGACCTTGGCGCCATCATCAAGAGCACGGTGATGGCACGGCTCAAGGATCTGCGGCTGAACATCGGCGTGGTGACCAAAGACGTTGGATACGAATTGCGCTGCGCTAAGCCGGTACCGTTCGACGTCGAATACACCCGCACGCTCGGCTATGGAGCCGTGCGGTACTTGCTTGGCGGCGGATCGGGTGCGATGGTCGCTTTGCGCGGCGGACACGTCGCGCCCGTGCCGCTCGCAGAGATGATCGACCCTCAGACCGGCCGCATCCGCGTGCGCGTCCTTGATACGCGCTCAGAGGCCTACGAGGTCTGCCGCAAATATTCGATCCGTCTCGAGCCGGCCGATCTCGAAGAGCCGCGGCTCGGACCGATCGCAGCCAAAGTCGGCTTGACCCCGACCGAATTCGCGCGGCGTTTCTCTGCCGCCTCGAAGGTGCTCTGACCCTACGTTATGTTGGGCGGACGTTTATCGTCCGCCGGCGGACCATAAAGGTCCGCCCTACCGGCGGACCATAAAGGTCCGCCCTACCGGCGGACCATAAAGGTCCGCCCTACCGGCGGACCATAAAGGTCCGCCCTACATTGGAGCCGGGTGAGCGCGCTTCACGAGGCGCACAATTGTGCCGAATTCAGTCGCGTCGTAGTGCACGTCGTCCATCAGGCAGCGCATGAGAAAAATGCCAAGGCCGCGGACGCCGCGCTCGGACGGCGCTATCGCGCCGCCTTTGGTGCCGAGTTCGAATCCACCGCCGCGATCCTCTATCTCAAACGCGACGTCACCGCCATCGTCGCAATGACAGCGCATCGTGAATTGCCCTCCGGTGACGTGACCATGCTCGACCGCGTTGTTGCACGCCTCGCCGACAGCAAGCACGATATCGGAGACATCCCACTGGCCAAAGCCGGAGCGACGGGCAAATGCCCGCGCTGCTCGCCTGGCCGCGCGGACGGCCGAAGGTGCGCTCGGAAACTGCGCTTCAAAATCAACCATTAGAATCTCGCTGCTATAACCATACCCACACCTGGGCATGCCAACCGCGAATCGCTCTCGTTCTACCGCTTACTTGCTGATATTCACCCACGAGATCAGATTTACGCCGAAATAGTATCCAAATTCGCGGAAATCGCGGCTCTGCATCACGGCGAAATCGGCTCGCTTGCCCAGCTCGATGCTGCCCGTCTCCTCATCTGGACCGATTGACCTTGCTGACACTGCTGTCACGGCTGCGATCGTTTCGGCGACGGTCATGTGAAGCCGGCGTCGCGCGAGATGCGCGACCGTCTGCAAAGAGAAGCACGGGCTCGTGCCCGGATTGAAATCCGTCGCAAGCGCTACCGGAACACCCGCGGCAATCAATGCACGCGCCGGGGCGTAACGCTCAAGCCCGAGATATTCCGTCGTGGTCGGACATAGCACCGCGACGCAGCCCGCGCGTGCGAGCCCGGCGATGTCGGAGGGCTCGGCGAAATTCAGATGATCCGCCGACGTGCAGCGCAGTTCTGCGGCAAGCGCGCTGCCTCCGGAATGCGCGAGCTCGTCCGCGTGGATGCGAAGCCGCAGACCGCGCTCCGCGCATGCGCGCAGAAAACGTCGGCACTGCTCGACGCTGAAATAGCCTGCTTCACAAAAGGCGTCGGCGAACCGAGCGATGTGTGCGGCGCTGATCGCCGGAAGCGTTTCTGAGATCAGCATAGCGACAAATGCGTCGGCGTCGGTGAATTCGGGCGGAAGCGCGTGCGCGCCGCAGAACGTGGCCACGACGTGCGGCAGCGCCGAGTCCGCGTCCAGCGTTTTGAGTGCCGCAAGCATGCGGCACTCGCCTTCGGTGGTCAAGGCGTATCCCGTCTTCACTTCGGCGGTCGTGGTGCCGTGGTCGGCCATGAGGGAGAGCCGGCGAGCGCCGAGCTGTACGAGTTCGACGTCCGACATCGCGCGCGTCTGTTCAACCGTGTGCGCGATGCCGAGGCGCGGCTTCCGGCCGGCGCTAATATCGTCGAAATCTTGAACGCGATCGCCCGCAAAAAGCGCGTGCGTGTGCGCATCGATCATGCCCGGCATCACGACGGCCCCGTGAACATCGAACTCTTCAAACGCATCGCCGCGCTCTTCGCGTACGTCGGACAGTCTCGCCCGGCATTCAGCGTACGACCCGACGGCGGCGATTCGGCCTGCACGCACGACCACGGTTCCGTCTTTGATAATGCCAAGGGCTGCCTCGTCTGCGGGCAGCACGCCGTGGGCTTGCGCGAATGGGGCAAGCGTCAGCAGGGTCGCGTTGACGACCGCGAAGTCTCGCTCGTTTCTTACCACGTGATCTGCAAGGAGTCGATCGATTCGAGGTTCAGGTAGTATGCGGCAGACGCCGCGACCGCGGCGAGCGGCGCGAGCCCGACGAGCTCGCATCGCTCGACGCCGACGCCGCGATCGCCGGCTTCGCGACGGACGATCTCTGCGACCCGGTAAAGCGGTATGGCTCGATAGTCCAAGACGTTCATCGAGACTTGCACCCGGTTCTCGCCGATGACGAATCCTTTCGCTTGGAGTCCGAAGAAGCCGCCGCTGGTCTGGCGGACGCCGGCCGCGATCCGCTCTGCGAGCGCGAGATCGTTGGTCCGAAGATCGACATTGAATGCGATGAGGAAATCGCGCGCGCCGATCGCCACCGCGCCGGCGCTCGGGTGCAGCACGGGCTCTCCCACGTCCGGACGCCGTTCGGGCGTTTTGACGGCCTCGAGCAGACCTTCGAACTGTCCCTTGCGCACGTCCGCGAGCCGGCGGCGCTCCGGCCGTGTGGCGGCCGCGCCGTAGTAATAGGAAGGCACGCGCGCGCGCTCCCAAATGGCCTGAGCGCAGCGATGCGCCAAAAGCACTGCGTCGTCCATCGTTGCGTCGCCGACGGGGATGAACGGGATGACGTCGACGGCGCCCATGCGCGGGTGCTCGCCTTTATGGCTTCGCAAATCGATGAGTTCGACTGCTTTTTCGGCGAGCCGTACCGCTGCGCCGAGCACGCCGTCACCGGTGCCGACAAGCGTGATGACCGAGCGATTGTGCGCTTCATCGGAACTGACATCGACGACCGTGACGCCGTCGCCGGCAGCAGCGGCAGCGCGTACCGCTTCGATCACATCGATGCGGCGCCCATCCGAAATGTTCGGCACGCATTCGAAGACCTTCGCCATCGATGCGACCGCTTGGCCTCCGGCAGGCCGCTCCCCTTGCGCGCGACAATTCTACGGCATGGCAGTCATCGAAAGCCGGATCGACGTCTCGTCGCCGTCGTTTACAGCAAACCGCGACTACATGCTCGGCCTGCTCGACGAATTGCGATCGCGGACGGCGCAAGCCGCCGCCGGCGGCGGACCGGAAGCGATGGCCAAGCACACGTCGCGCGGCAAACTTCCCGTGCGCGAACGCATCGCGCGGCTGTTGGATCCGCGCTCGGCATTCCTCGAATTTTCAAGCCTCGCCGCGTGCGACATGTACGACGGCGATGCGCCGTCGGCCGGTCTCGTCACCGGAATCGGCGTCGTGGAGGGGCGCGAGTGCGTCGTCATCGGCAACGACGCGACCGTCAAAGGCGGCACGTACTACCCGATGACGGTCAAGAAACATCTGCGCGCGCAAGAGATCGCGGAGCAGAACTATCTGCCGTGCATCTATCTGGTCGACTCCGGCGGCGCGTTTTTGCCGCTGCAAGACGAAGTGTTTCCCGACCGCGATCACTTCGGGCGGATCTTTTACAATCAGGCGCGCATGTCGGGCAAAGGGATTCCGCAGATCGCAGCCGTCTTAGGGTCGTGCACTGCCGGCGGTGCGTACG
Source organism: Candidatus Eremiobacteraceae bacterium (assembly GCA_035295225.1). Taxonomy (NCBI): domain Bacteria; kingdom Bacillati; phylum Vulcanimicrobiota; class Vulcanimicrobiia; order Candidatus Eremiobacterales; family Candidatus Eremiobacteraceae; species Candidatus Eremiobacteraceae bacterium. The sequence continues at coordinate 7,631 of DATGJI010000060.1, forward strand.
TGCCGGCCATGTCCGACGAGACGGTGATCGTGAAAGGCCAAGGAACGATATTTCTGGCCGGTCCGCCGCTCGTGAAAGCCGCGACCGGCGAGGTCGTGAGTGCTGAGGATCTTGGCGGCGCCGATGTGCACACGAAGATCTCCGGCGTCAGCGACCACTACGCCGTGTCCGACGAACACGCGCTTGCGATCGTGCGCGAGATCGTCACGAATCTCAACTCGCGCAAGCGCACGCCGTGGCCGGTGCGAGAGGCCAAACCGCCGCGCCACGATGCACGCGAGCTCTACGGCATCATCCCGAGCGACCGACGAAAATCGTACGACGCGCGCGAAGTGATCGCACGCATCGTGGACGGTTCGGAATTTCACGAGTTCAAAGCGCTCTACGGTCAGACGCTCGTTTGCGGATTCGGCCACATCGAAGGGCAGCCCGTGGGCATCCTCGCGAACCAAGGCGTGCTGTTTTCCGAGAGCGCTCTAAAGGCGACGCACTTCATCGAGTTGTGCTGCCAGCGCGGTGTTCCGCTCGTCTTCCTGCAGAACATCACCGGTTTCATGGTGGGCAAGAAATATGAAGAAGGCGGCATCGCAAAGGACGGGGCCAAGATGGTGATGGCGGTGGCCAACGCCGAAGTTCCGAAATTCACGGTCATCGTCGGCGGATCGTTCGGCGCCGGCAACTACGGCATGTGCGGCCGAGCATATGGTCCGCGGCAGCTTTGGATGTGGCCGAACGCCCGCATCTCGGTGATGGGCGGCGAACAGGCCGCAAACGTGCTGCTGACCGTGAAGCTTGAGCAGTTGGAGCGTCAGGGGCGCTCGCTGACGCCTGAAGAACGCGACGAGTTCATGCGCCCGACCCGCGAGAAATACGAAGCGGAGGGTAATCCGTACCACAGCACGGCGCGGCTGTGGGATGACGGTATCATAGACCCGGCGGACACGCGCGCAGTTCTCGCACTCGGTATCTCGGCATCGGCCAACGCGCCGCTGCCGCCGACGAAATTCGGCGTATTCAGAATGTAGATCGGCGTCATGTAGGGCGAGCGGTGCTCGCCCTACGACGGCGGACCGCGGGCGGGCGATGCTCGCCTTATAACGGGGAACAGAGGAAAGGTCGTTCATGCACGATACCATAGCGATCGATCGCAGCGACGCGGTCATGCGCGTCCGCATGAACAGACCCGACGTGCGCAACGCGCTCGACACACGGATGATCGCGGAATTGACCGAGGCGTTTGCTTCGGTCGGCTCCGATGCGTCGGTCCGAGCGATGGTCCTTGAAGGCGCGGGCAAGATGTTCTCGGGCGGCGCCGATATCAACTACATGCGCCAGAGCCTCGAGCTTTCGCGCGAAGAGAATCGCGCAGATGCGCTGCGGCTTTCGGACATGTTCGCAGCGATCGATGATTGTCCGGTGCCCGTCATCGCGAGAGTGCAATCCGCGGCGCTCGGCGGCGGCGCCGGGCTGATCGCCGCGTGCGATATCGTGATCGCCGCAGACGACGCGATCTTTGGATTCACCGAAGCGAAGCTCGGCATCGTGCCGGCGGTGATTTCGCCGTTCGTGCTGCGAAAGATCGGTGTCGGCCACGCTCGAGCATTATTCACCACGGGCGAACGATTCGGCGCCGCTCGAGCGCTGCAGATCGGTCTCGTGCACCACGTCGTGCCGGCAGCGGACCTGGACAAGGCGCTGGAAGCGACGATCCATGAAGTGCTCGCGTGCGGACCGCAAGCGACTCGGACGGCGAAGATCATCGCGCGAACGGTTCTCGGGCTCGACAAAGACGAGGCGCGCGAATGGACCGCCGCCACGATCGCGCAGCGGCGGAGCAGCGACGAAGGACAAGAGGGACTGCGCGCATTTCTTGAAAAACGGACGCCCAAGTGGCGCTAGCCCGTCCTTTCGAAAGAGTTTTGATAGCAAACCGCGGCGAGATCGCGGTGCGCATCGCGCGAACATGCCGCGCGATGGGTATCCATACTGTCGCCATCTATTCCGACCCGGATAAAGAAGCCGTGCACGTCCGAGCGTGCGATGCAGCGGTGCGGATCGGACCGGCGGCCGCCCGCCAATCGTATCTGCGTGCCGACGCGATCGTCGAAGCCGCTCGAGCCAGCGGCGCGGACGCGATACATCCCGGTTATGGTTTTCTCTCCGAGAACGCGGACTTCGCGGCGGCGTGCTCTGCCGCCGGCATCGCGTTTGTCGGACCGCCCCCGCATGCGATGCGCGCGATGGGTGACAAGATCGCGGCCAAGCGCACTGTCGGCGAAGCGGGCGTGCCGACCGTTCCGGGCTACTTGGGGGACGAACAGTCCTTTGAGGTATTCGAAGCGGAAGCCAAGCGTATCGGAGCCCCGCTTCTGGTGAAGGCCGCCGCCGGCGGCGGCGGCAAGGGCATGCGAATCGTGCGCGATCCGGCCGATCTGCGGTCCGCGATCGAGGGCGCTAAGCGTGAGGCAGGCGCTGCGTTCGGCGACGACACGGTTTTCCTGGAGCGCTATCTCAGCGCGCCGCGGCATGTGGAGATCCAAGTACTTGCCGACGCGAGCGGCGCGTGCATCCACCTCGGCGAGCGCGAGTGCTCGGTCCAGCGCCGCCATCAAAAAGTTCTCGAGGAGACGCCATCGACCGCCGTCGACGCCGCTCTTCGCGCGCGCATGGGCGCGGCCGCGGTACAAGCCGCTCTTGCCGTCGGCTATGTCAACGCCGGCACTGTCGAGTTCATGCTCGACGCCGACGGATCGTTCTACTTCCTTGAAATGAACACGCGGCTGCAAGTCGAGCATCCCATCACCGAGTCTGTCTTAGGAATCGACCTCGTTCGCGAACAGCTCTGGATCGCCGCCGGCAAGCCGCTCGCGTTTTCTCAGGACGAGATGAGACCGCGCGGTCACGCGATCGAAGTGCGAGTGTATGCCGAGGACGCTTCGAACGGATTCTTACCGTGCACCGGAATGATAACGGCGTTCGGTCTCCCCGAAGGACCAGGCATCCGCAACGATGCAGGCGTTGCGTTAGGCACCGTCGTCTCGTCCGACTACGATCCGATGCTCGCAAAACTCATCGTCTCCGATCGCACGCGTGGGGCATGCATCGAGCGCCTGACGGCGGCTCTCGACGACTACCGCATCGGAGGCGTCGGCTCGAACCTTCCATTTCTTCGCTGGCTTGTGAGCCACGAGGCATTTCAACGCGGCGAGACCACGACCGATTTCATTGAGCGCCATTTCACCACGAGCGCGCTTGCGCATGAGGGCGATCAAGAACTCGCGCTGATGGCCGCGGCCGCGGCGCTCGGTTTCGGCTTCGAGCGCTCTCGCCCGCCGGACCCGTGGCGAGCGCTCGGGCCGTGGCGGCAGTCGCAGGCCGAACGCACCGTCCACTTCGGTCGGCCTCTTGCGAGCGACGTCCGGCTGACATGGGATCCGCGCGCCTCGGCGTGGTGGTGCTCCGCGGGCGATCGAACTACGCGCGTGTCTACAACGGGCAACGGCGAGTTTGTCGCGCAGGTAGACGGCACTGAGCGCCCGTTCGTCGCGTGGCCGTTGCGCGGCGGCATCGGCGTCGCCTTCGACTCATTCTTTGCCGACTGTGTGCTTGCGCTGCCGCCCGCGGTCGCCGAAAGCGCGAAAGGCCACCGCCATGCCGCGCATGGTTCGACCGGATCGGTCGCCGCGCCGATGAGCGGAACGGTCGTCAAAGTCGCCGTGGCGCCCGGTGCAGACGTCGAAGCGCACCAAGTGCTCGTCGTCATGGAGGCGATGAAGATGGAGCATAGCATCGCCGCGCCGCACGCGGGCTGCGTCGCGGAGATTTCGGTCGCTCAAGGTGATACCGTGGCCGCAGGCGACGTCCTCGTGCGCATCGACGCATGAGCGAGATGCCGAGCCGCGTCACCGTGGTCGAAGTTGGGCCGCGCGACGGCCTGCAGAACGAAAAAGAGATCGTTCCGACCGAACGCAAAGTCGCGTTTATCGAAGCGCTCGCCGACGCAGGCCTTCCTGTCGTGGAAGCGACCTCGTTCGTAAGCCCCAAATCTATACCGCAACTCGCCGACGCGGATGACGTGATGCGTCGTGTCCGATTTCGCAACGGCGTGCGCTATCCGGTCCTTGTGCCGAACGAGCGCGGGTTGGATCGCGCGATCGCCGCCGGCGCGCGCGAGATCGCCGTGTTCACCGCCGCTTCTGAATCTTTCGCGCGTGCGAATATCAACGCGTCGATCGCCGAATCGATCGGGCGATTCGAACCCGTCGTCCGGCGTGCGAAGACACAAGGCATGCGCGTGCGCGGCTATGTCTCGACGTGCTTCGGTTGTCCGTACGAGGGAGAAGTCGCGCCGCACGCTGTCGTCGACGTCGCGTCGCGACTGCTGGCCCTCGGCATCGATGAGCTTTCGATCGGCGACACGATCGGCGTCGCGACGCCGAATCAGGTCGTCGAACTGTGCGGCCTGCTTTTCGCGCACGTAGAAGCCGCGCGCTGCGCGATGCATTTCCACGATACGCGCGGCACGGCGCTTGCCAACGTGCTCGCGGCGCTGCAGTGCGGTGTCTCGATCTTCGATAGCGCCGCCGGCGGCTTCGGCGGCTGTCCGTACGCGCCGGGCGCCGCCGGCAACCTCGCAACAGAAGATCTCATCTACATGCTGCACGGCATGAAGATCGAGACCGGCGTTTCCCTGGAAAAGGTCGTCGCCGCAACTTCACTCATCGCAGGCGACCTTTCTCACGCACCAACGAGCAAGGCCTGGCAAGCTCTTGCAAAATAATCGTAGGGCGGACCTTTCTGGTCCGCCGGCGGACGACAAACGTCCGCTCCTCATGGGAAGCAATGCCCACAGGTCCGAGTTCATGAACTTCGAAGTCTAAGACGTTATGATAGATAACGCCTCAGCGGCCATTCTATCTCTTGCGCGCGGCCGCGCGCGCTGGTTCTGGATCCCGATGGCAGCGTGGTCGCTGCTCGCGATCGCCAACTTCAGGGATCCCTCAGCGCTCTTCTTGTGCGCATTCGTCGCCGCGATGTTCACCACGTTCTGGTATTTCGCGTCGCAAGGTCAAGGCTGGCCGTTCCTCGTCGGCGCGATCCTTGCCGGCGTGAACGCGCTGGTCGGCTTGCTGTCCATCCTTGGAATCATACCGGGCCTCATAGCAGCGTTCGTGTGTTGGCGCCTGTGGGATTCGTACGTCACGTGCTCAAGTCTAGAGTCGACGAAAGCGCTCCATGCGCAACTCGTCGACCGTCTTACGATCCCATCGCGGCTCGCAGGCCAAACCCCGCGCAACGTATTCAAACCGGACTTACCACGCCGCGTCGCCGAAGAATCCGACGCGCCCGCGCCGGCGCCTTGGCAGCCATATCGCCCGCCGAAAATCATCGACGGACCGCCAGAAGCCACAACCTAGGTGGTCGACGAAGGGCAAGATTTGTAGGGCGGACCTTTATGGTCCGCCGGCTTCCGACGTCACTCGGTGGCTAGCATCACCGACATCGACTGGAATCCCAACTTGCCCGGGCCCGTGAAGCGATTCCAAAATAGGTTGCCGCCGCTTGCGAAAATACCCGTCGAAAGCTTTTGGAAGATCGTCTCCATCTTCACGGTTTGCGATTTATAAAGCCACGCGCCGGGTTCGACATCGATCTGCTCCCCAGCGCCAAGCTCTACTTCGAAAACATTTCCATAGCCTTGCAGCCAGATTACACCAGCATCCGACTGGCACTTGAACGTGTCGATGAAAAAGCCGGTGCCGCCGAAGAACATGCTCGCGGCGCCTTTGACGCGCGCGAATGAATAGCCGATGCCGTTCGTGGCGGCGAGGAATTGATGCTCGCGAACGTCGACCGTCTGGCCCCTTTCCATGTGCATGGCCAAGACGTGGCCGGCGCCATCGCGGCTGAACGCGATGCGCCCCGGCCCACCGGCCTGCGTCACGAAGACCGGCATGCCGGCGAGCATGCGCTTGAGCGCACCTGGCACCGGCATGATGCTGATCTCGACCGAGAGATCTTTCCAGAGCAGTATGTTGTGCTCGAAGTAGATCTTCTCAGACGTGAGTTCGACGTGGAGGACGGGGACGAGTTCGCCTTCGATGTGATACGTGACGCCGCCGAAGGTCTCGTCGCGGGCCTGTGTCGGCAGTAAGACGGGAACGTTCATCAGAGCCTCCAGTCGAGGTGATTGCGATCGGCAGCGGCGATCGCTTCGGGATAACCGGCATCGGCGTGCCGGATGATTCCCATTCCGGGATCTGTCGTGAGCACACGTCGAAGCCGCTCGCGAGCATCGTCGGAACCGTCGGCGACGATGACCATTCCCGCGTGGATGGAGTAGCCGATTCCGACACCGCCGCCATGGTGCACGCTCACCCAGTGCGCGCCGCCGACGGCGTTGATCAGCGCGTTGAGAATGGGCCAGTCGGCTATCGCGTCCGACCCGTCGCGCATCGCCTCCGTCTCGCGATTCGGCGAAGCGACCGAGCCCGCATCGAGGTGGTCGCGCCCGATGACGATCGGCGCTTTCACACGCCCCGTCCGCACGAGCTCGTTGATCTTCAAGCCGAATTTCTCGCGCTCGCCGAAACCGAGCCAACAAATGCGAGCGGGCAGACCCTGGAACTTCACGCGTTCTCGTGCGAGCTCGATCCAACGGCGTAGGTGCCCGTTGTCCGGGAAGGTCTCGAGCAAAGCATCATCAAGAACCGCGATATCCGATGGTTCTCCTGAGAGCGCCGCCCACCGGAACGGCCCTTTGCCTTCGCAGAAGAGCGGCCGAATGAATGCCGGCGTGAAGCCGGGGAAGTCGAACGCATCCTGCACGCCGGCGATCTTGGCTTGCGCTCTGATGTTATTGCCGTAGTCGAAGACCACGGCACCCGCGCGCTGGAAGTCGAGCATAGCGCGGACATGCACGCCCATCGATTCGAGCGCGCGCTGTTCGTAGCGCGCGGGATCCTCTTCGCGAAGCTCCTCGGCGCCATCGAGAGTGAGGCCCGCCGGCACATACCCCGCGAGCGCATCGTGCGCGGACGTCTGATCCGTCACGACGTCGATCGGCGCGTTGCGGCGGCGCATCTCGGGAAAAACGTCGGCCGCATTGCCCAGCAAGCCGATCGAAAGCGCCCGCTTCTCGCAAGCCGCCGCGGAGGCAAGCCCGAGCGCTTCATCTATTGATTGAGCCGCGACGTCGCAATAGCGGCCTTCGATGCGGCGTTGGATTCGCGCGGGGTCGATCTCGACGCATATGGCGACGCCGCCGTTCATCGTCACGGCGAGCGGCTGCGCGCCGCCCATTCCGCCCAAGCCGGCGGTGAGCACGATGCGTCCGGCGAGCGACCCGCCGAAGTGCTTAGCCGCAAGCGCCGCAAACGTCTCATATGTCCCCTGCAATATGCCCTGCGTGCCGATGTAGATCCACGAACCGGCGGTCATCTGGCCGTACATCGTCAGGCCCTGTGCCTCAAGCGCGCGAAACGTCTCCCAGTCCGCCCACTTCGGCACGAGCATGGAATTCGAAATCAAAACGCGCGGCGCGGCTTCGTGCGTCCGCCAGACCGCGACCGGTTTGCCGGACTGGACGAGCAGCGTTTCATCGTTCTTGAGCCGTTTGAGCGTGCGCACGATCGCGTCGAACGCTTCCCACGACCGCGCCGCGCGCCCGCTGCCGCCGTAGACCACGAGATCCTGCGGCCGCTCCGCCACGTCCGGATCCAAATTATTCATGAGCATGCGCATGGCGGCTTCCTGGCCCCAGCCAAGGCAAGTCCGCTCGGGTCCGCGCGGTGCTCGCACGACGCGGCTGGATGACGTGCTCATCAGAGTCTATCCTCTTACTATGTCAGAGTGGACCGATTTCGGCTTCGACGGCGCTGACGAGCTCGCCGCTCGCAAGCAGTTCGCGGGCCGTGGCGATGTCGATGCTCAAATCGCGATCATCATCGAGATGCGGCACGCGGGCCCGGATCGCGCGGTGCGCGATCGCCGTGCCGCGCCCGAACGTGAGCGGCGAGCGGAAATCGAGCGCTTGCGCCGCCTCGAGCAATTCGATCGCGAGGACGTTCTGGAGATTCTCGACTACACGCGCGCACTGACGCGCGGATATAGTGCCCATGCTGACGTGGTCTTCCTGGCCCGCCGACGTGGGAATCGAATCCACGGATGCGGGCGCGCAGAGCGTCTTGTTCTCGCTGACGAGCGCCGCCGCGGTATACTGCGCAACCATGAAGCCGCTGCGCAGTCCGCTTCGCTCGGTGAGGAACATCGGCAAGCCTTCGAGACCATCGAGCAGTTTGTAGACGCGCCGTTCGGAGATCGATCCAAGTTCGGCAAGGGCGATCGCGAGGTAATCCATCGCCATCGCGACCGGCTCGCCGTGGAAGTTCCCGCCGCTGACAAAGGAACCGTCCTCCGGGAAGATCACGGGGTTATCGGTCACCGAGTTGATCTCGAGTTCGATCGTGTCCTTGACGAATCGCACGCAGTCGCGCACCGCGCCGTGCACGACCGGCATGCAGCGAAACGAATACGGATCCTGCACGCGATCGCAGTCGCTGTGCGAGGCCATGACGCCCGAATCGCGCAGCAAGCGCCGCAGATTCGCGCCGACGCGCAGCTGCCCGGCGTGCGGCCGGAGCGCGTTCATGCGTTCGACGAACGGTGCGTCGCTGCCGAGGAAAGCCTCGAGGCTCATCGCACCCGTGATGTCGGCGGCTTTGCACGCGTTCTCCGCGTCGAAAAGCGCGAGCGCGCCGATCGCGGTCATCACTTGCGTGCCGTTGATCAGCGATATCCCTTCCTTATACGACAGGCTGAGCGGTGCGAGCCCGGCGGCAGAAAGCGCGCGGGCGCCGGGCAGCAGCTGACCGTCGTACCACGCCTCGCCCTCGCCCATGAGGACGAGCGCGACGTGCGCGAGCGGTGCCAGATCGCCGGAGGCACCGACCGACCCTTGACATGGCACGACCGGCAGCACGTTGCGGTCCAGCATGGCGAGAAGAAGATCGATCGCCTCTTGCCGGACGCCGGAATTGCCGCGGGCGAGCGAATGCGCACGTAGCAAGACCGATGCGCGCGTCGCGGCGCTTGACAGCGGCTCGCCGACGCCGGTCGCGTGGCTGCGGACGAGGTTGCGCTGCAGTTCGAGTGCGTCCTCGGCCGGTATCTTGACGTTCTTCAAGTGCCCGAAGCCGGTCGTCACGCCGTAGACGCGGTCGCCGGCAGTCACGGTGCGCTCGACGAGATCGCGGGCGGCCGCGATCTTCGCGCGGCACGCATCGGCGAGCGAAACCTTGGCCCCGCGGCGCGCGACCGCTTCGACGAGCGATAACGACAGATTCGTGCCGTCTATAGCGATCGGCCGGGGATTCGTCATGACGCGTCGTTTCGGCTAGCGGCGCGCGCCATCATGCTCGGAGCGGGCGTTCAATCCGCAAACGCTATGGCGACGGCTTCCGAGAGCGTTCGCGCCGGAGAGACGAAGAGCGCGGCGGTCGAATAGACTGCGCGCGCCGAGGCGGGCACGATAGCGCGTTTGAAGCCGAGCTTCTCGGCTTCGGCAAGGCGCCGCGCCGCGCCGCTGACTTCGCGCAATTCGCCGGCGAGGCCGACCTCGCCGAACAGACGACATCGTGCGCGATCGCGCGATCGCGCAGCGCCGAGACGATCGCGACGGCGATCCCAAGATCGACCGCGGGCTCGGTCACGCGCAGTCCGCCCACGACGCTCGCGTAGACGTCGTTCGTGCTGAGCTGCATACCGAGGCGGCGCTCGAGGACCGCGACGATCATGCAGACGCGGTTGTAATCCACGCCGCTGACAAGTCGGCGCGGACTCGAATAGCCGGCTGCGGAGACGAGCGCCTGGACCTCGGCGAGCAACGGCCGAGCGCCAGCCAACGTGGCCACGACCGTGGCTCCCGGCGTGGCTCCGCGCCGTTCGCCGAGAAAGACAAGCGACGGATCGCGCACTTCGCGCAGTCCGCCTTCGGCCATCTCGAAGACGCACACGCCATCTGTGGCCCCGAATCGATTCTTCGTGGCGCGCAGGAGGCGATGCACTCCAAGATGTTCGCCGTCGAACGAGAGCACGACGTCGACAAGATGCTCGAGCACTTTCGGCCCTGCGATCGAACCGTCTTTCGTGACGTGTCCGACGAGCAAGACAGCGCAGCCGCTTTCCTTGCCGAAGCGCGTCAGCATCTGCGCGCACTCGCGCACTTGCGAGACCGAGCCGGGCGCGCCGTCGACGCCGGGCAAGAACACCGTTTGGATCGAATCCACGACAAGCAGTGCGGGGCGCGTTTCGCGCGCCGCTGCGACGATCGCTTCCACGTCGTCAGAAGCGGCTAAGAGGATCTCATCGGAGGCCGCCAAGCGGCCTGCGCGCAGTTTGGTCTGCGCAGCCGACTCTTCGGCGCACGCGTAGAGGATCTTCGATCCCCCTGCGAGCGAACTCGCGACTGCAAGGGCGAGCGTCGACTTGCCGACGCCCGGCGGCCCGGCGACGAGCATCACGCCGCCCGGCACGATGCCGCCGCCGAGCAGATCGTCGAAGTCGAGAATGCCAGTGGATAATCTGCGAGCGGCCGCGTTCTCGACGTCCGCCATACGGAGCGGCGCCGCGTGCGACCGTGCGGCACGGCCGGCGTGGCTCGAGGATTGCTTTTGCAATCTCGGCGCCTCGTCGAAGGAATTCCATGCGTCGCAGGACGGACAGCGGCCGATCCATTTCGGCGCTTCGAAACCGCATGCGCCGCAATAGTAAGTCGTCTGTCGTTTCGCCACGAGCGGTTCTTTCTGCGGCAGGACCGATGTCGCCCGCCACGGGAACATCGCGACTCGCGATTAGACCGCCGCGCGCACCGGCGTGAAAGGATTTCTTGTGGGCGTGGCCCCCCGTCACATTGCGATCGACGGTCCGGTCGCCTCCGGCAAGAGCACGGTCGCGCGGCTTCTCGCGGCGCGTCTCCACTGCTTATTCCTGGACACCGGTGCGCTTTATAGAGCGGTGGCTTACGTCGCGATCGCGCGCGACGTATCGCCGGACGATCCGTTGGCTGTGGGGCGGCTCGTCGATACGCTCGATCTTCGCATCGAATCCGATTCCCGAACCGCGCTCGGTTACCGTCTGCTTGCGGACGGCGTGCCGCTCGAAGTCGAATTGTTCTCCACGGCGGTCTCACGCGCGGTATCGCCCATCGCCGCGATGCCGCACGTCCGCAAACAGCTCATCGACGTGCAGCGTGAGTTCGCGCGCGGCGAAGACGTGGTGATGGCCGGCCGCGACATCGGCACGGTGGTGTTGCCGGACGCGCGCTTCAAGTTCTATCTCACCGCGAGCCTCGACGCGCGAGTGGATCGCCGTCTCGCCGAACTGCGGGCGGGCGGCAGTTCGATGAGCCGCGAGGCGCTGCGCGCCGAGATCGAAATGCGCGATTTGCGGGATTCGTCGCGCACCGCTTCGCCGCTCGTCAAAGCTCCGGATGCCGTCGAGTTCGATACGTCGGGCATTCCGGTCGAAGAAGTCGTCGCACGGCTCGAGAACGCGGTGACTGCGGCCCCGTGAGCGTCTACATGGCCGCCAAGGCGTTATTCCGTCCGCTGACCGCGGCGCTGTTCGCGGCGCACGCCGTCGGCGCGGACAACGTGCCCGCAACCGGTCCGCTTGTCGTGGCCGCGAACCATCGATCGTACCTTGATCCGCCGCTGCTCGGCACGTGGTTTCCCCGCGTGCTGCACTACATGGCCAAGCGGGAGCTCTTCGCAAACCCGTTGATCGGCGCGATCTTGCGCAGCGTCCACGCGTTTCCGGTCGAACGCGACCGCCCCGATCTCGGCGCGATCAAGCACGCGCTCGAAACACTGAAGCGCGGTGAGTGCGTCGGGATTTTTCCGGAAGGCAGGCGCAATCGTGACGGCGTTGCGAAAGCGCGCGGCGGCGCCGTTTTGATCGCGGCCACCGCGCGGTGCCCGATCGTGCCGGTCGGACTCGTCGGCACGGATCGCGCCGCACGCCGATTGCGCGGCGCCCGCGTTGAAGTGAGGATCGGCACACCGCTCGTCTTCCAGGGAACGGTACGAAAACCGACGAAAGTTGAAATCGAGCGGTGGACTGAAGAACTTTCGGCGTCGATCGAGCGCCTGCTGGCCGACTAAGTGATATGGAAATACTGAGAGCGCGGACTCAAGGCTTCTGCTTCGGCGTGGAACTCACGTACAAGAAGGCGCTTTCCGAGACCGCCGAACGCGACGACGTCCACACGATGGGGAACATCGTTCACAATCCGCTTATCGTGCGCGAGCTCGATGAAAAAGGTCTGAAGAACGTCGAATCGCTTGACGATATCCAATCCGGCACGCTCTTCGTCCGCGCGCACGGCCTCGCCCCGCAAGTGATCGCGGCTGCCGAACAAAAGGGCCTGCGCGTCACCGACGCCACGTGTCCCATGGTCACGCGGACGCAGCGGCTTGCCGCGCGACTCACCGCAGAAGGGCGCAGCGTCATCATTCTCGGTGATCCGAACCATCCCGAGGTGAAGGGCATCGCCGGTCATGCGCCCGGCTGTCTCGTGCTGAACGAATGGCCAAAAGACGAGACGGAGGTGCGCCGCCTCCGGCGCATCGCGATCGTCTCGCAGAGCACGCTCAACGGCGACAAGTTCAAAGAGCTCGTCGGAAAGATCTCCGCCATCAACTACGAGGTGCGCGTCTACAACACGATATGCTCCGATACTCAGGGGCGCCAGGACTCGTCGCGCGATTTGGCGCGTGAAGTCGACACGATGGTCGTCATCGGGGGCACTCGTTCTGCGAACACGCGTCATCTCGCCGAGATCGCCGAAGCGGAGGGCGCGCGCGCCCATCTCGTTGAGAACGCCGGCGATCTGCGCCGCGAATGGTTCACGGGCGAAGAGCGCATCGGCATCGCCACCGGCGCGTCGACGCCAGGCTTCCTCGCCGATGAAGTCATCGCTCGTCTGCGCGAATGGTTTCCGGGCGCACGCGCCATCGAGGCCTGATAGCCATCCCGAGCGCCGCGCCGCCGCTCGAGGATTTCGAGCAATACCTTCGCCGCGCGCTTGATGACGGCGTGGGCAGCGAACCGGTCCGCGAACAACTGCGCCACCATTTCGGGGATGGACAAGACGGCGGCAGCCGTATCGGCAAGCGGCTGAGACCCAGGCTCGTTCTCGCAGCGGCGCAGGATCTCGGCGCCGACCGAGCCGATGCGATGCCCGCGTGTGCGGCGATCGAATTGCTCCACAATTATTCGCTTATCCACGATGACATCGAAGACGGAGACAGGCTGCGCCACGGACGCGAGACGATCTGGTCCGCATTCGGACTGGCGCACGGCGTGAACTGCGGCGACGTCGTCGGCGCGCTCGCGTATCGCGCGCTGACTCCCGTTTCGGCACGCCTCGGATCGAAAACCGCGGCGCAGATGTCAGCCGCGCTTGCATCCGCGCACGTCGCGATGTGCGAAGGACAAGCGGCCGATCTTGACGCGGAGCACGGCAACCGCGTGACGGTCTCGTCATACTTCCAGACCATTGAAGGCAAGACAGCAGCACTCTTCGCGTGTTCGGCTCGCCTCGGCGCACTCGCCGCGCGCGCTGCCGCGGCCGATGTCGAACGCTGCGCGTCGGTCGGACGCAACTTCGGTTTGCAATTTCAGATCCGCGACGACATCGCCGGGATCTGGGATGAAACTGCCGCGACGGGTAAGACGAGCGGCGGCGATATCGCCCGCCGCAAGAAAGGCTTTCCGATCGTGTGGGCGCTCGAAAAGGGACCGAGCGCCGAGCGTTCTGTGATCGAAGCGGCGTATGCCAACCCGGGCGGCGACACGGAAACGCAGACCGTCGCAGAAGTGCGCGCGGCACTTGAATCGGCCGGAGCGCGTGAAGCGAGTGAAGCGGCGGCTGCGACGTGCGCTGATGACGCACTCGAATTGGCGGCAGGACTCAAGCACGTGACGGCCTTCGTAAAGGCGTGGAGCGGCAGGTAACGAAGCGTGAGTGCCGTGTCGAAGGTGAAGCAGCTAGACACGCGGTCAGAACCGCGCGCGTCTCGTGATGTCATCTGGCTGCTGATCATCCTCGCAGCCGGCCTGCTGATCCGCCTTTTGCTCTTGCCGTCGCAAGGGCACGTGACGGACATCGGCAGCTTCGAGTCGTGGACGATGGCCCTGGACAAGTATGGGTTCAAATCGTTCTACGACAAAGCCGGATTCGTGGACTACCCGCCGGGCTATCTGCTCGTGCTGTGGTGTGTCGCGAAATTCTTTGATTTCTTCCATCAGCCCACCAACTACGGTCTGCTGCTTCAGCTGTGCAAGCTGCCCGCCGTTCTGTCGGATCTCGGCATAGCGATCTTCGTCTATCTCATCGTGCGCCGACGCTGGCCGGCGGCCGCGGCTCTCACCTCGGCAGCCGTCTTCGTTCTGAACCCCGCATCGTGGTTCGTGTCGGCGTACTGGGGTCAAGCGGATTCCGTCGCCGCCGTGTTCTTGGTGCTGGCGATCTACCTCGCCGTCACGGATCAGTTCGAGTGGGCATGGGCCGCGCTTGCATTCGCGGTGCTCGTGAAGCCGCAGCCGCTCGTCACCGCCCCGCTCTTTCTCGTCTGGCAGCTGCGCGGCCGCGCGCCGTGGCGCGCTCTCTTCGCGCCGCTGATCGGAGGGCTCGTCGCATGGATAGGGTCCATGCCGTTTGCTCCGGGAAACGATCCCGCGACCGTCTTGACGTGGCTGTACGATCGCTACCATACCGGCATCAGCGTCTATCCATATAATTCCGTCAACGCGTTCAACCTTTATTCCGTCGTGCGCGACATGTGGCAGCCGGACACCGAGATAATCCGCGTCTGCTTGCCGAGCGGCATCGCGGGCGGATGGTGCGTGCCCGGCCTCGCCTTCGCGCAATACGATTGGGGGATCGCGATCTTCGTCGTCTTGCTCGCGGCGCTGGCCTGGCGCATGTGGCGGACGGTTGCGCCGACGGCGGATCGCGCCGAAGCTGAGTACCGCTTTGCGGCTGCTTGCTTCATCGCGCTGCTCGGCTACTTCATGCTCACGACGCGCGTGCACGAGCGCTATATGTTCTCGGCCCTTGCGGTTGCACCGCTCATCTGGAATCGAAGCGCGCTCTCGAGGGTGGCTTACGTCGTGCTCTCGGCCACCTTCATGTTCAATCTCACGTACGCGCTACGGTACTTGTTCGCGCCAAGCGCGGACTTGAACCCGTTCGAAGTGCACATCCTCTCGTTCGTCAACGTGGTCGTGCTGTTCGCGCTTGCCGGATCGTATCTCGTCGAGGAGATGGATGTCTCGATCGCGGCCGCATTTGCGAAGTTCAAGTTCAAGACCGGCTCCCCGTCCGGCGCCTATCGTTCGGTGTTTGAGGGGTTGGTCGGATGGACGCGGCTGGACTACATCTTCGTGGCGCTGTTCATGCTCATGTCGGGCGTCATGCTCTTCACCGGGCTGCACACGCCCACCGACCGCTATTTCGACGAGATCTACTACGCGCGCGCGGCGCAGGAATATCTGCACCATCTGGACTTGTATGAATGGACCCATCCGCCGTTCGTCAAGCTGCTCTATGCTGCGGGCGCGTGGTTCTTCCAGACATTTTTCCATCAAGGCGATCCGTTCGGAGCGCGGATGACGAGCGCCGTCTGCGGCGTCATGACGATACCGCTGCTCTACGGTTTTGCGAAGCGGCTCTTCTCTTCGACGGTAGGCGCGTGCCTCGCGGTCGTCTTGCTGATCACCGGGAATTATTGGTACGTGCAATCGCGCATCGCCCAACCCGAGATCTTCCTGGGCTTCTTCGCGCTGCTCACGCTGTACTGCGCGTACCGGCTCATCATCGCATCGCAGATCGTCGCGCGGCCGAAGCCGGTGACGTACCCTGAAGCGCGGGGCATCTGGGCTGGAGTGGCCGCGTTTGTCGGCGTACTCGTCTACCTGAAAGTTCAGGCGATCGTCGTGGGCAACCCCGCGACCGAGAACGCATCGCTTGTGCCGTATCTTATCGCCGTCGTCGTATTCGGAGCGGTCAGCGTCTGGCTCTTCGCACGCGACCTGGGTTATGCGCGCCGCCGCGCCGCAGTGGTGTTCGGGGACGGCGTCTCCCACGAAGGCGATTCGCTCGTGCTGCCGTCCGGCGACCGCCGGTCCTTCAAGGATGCCGCGCTCACCGACGGCGACGCGACCGTGACGTGGTCCGCGGCGGGATGCGACGTGAAGACCGCTTCGGGAACGTTGCGTCGCGGACGGGACGGCACGATCGAAGGCCGGCTCGAAGACGCCGACATTCGCGATACGCAGCCGTGGCGCTTCTGGTTCGTGGTCACGTGCCTCTCGATCGCGTGCATGGTCGCGAGCAAGTGGTACGGTCTGTTCGACCTTGCGTGTCTGTGGTTCATCGCCGCTCTCATCACCGCGCAGCAATTCCTTCCACTTCTCTGGTCAAAGGCTCGTGCCGCCACCGAGCGCTTCGCGTGGGGAAATCCCTTCGCCGCGCGCCTGCCGCTCTACATCAGCGCGATTTCGTTTGCGACGCTTGTGGTCTACGTGCTTTCGTATCTTCCGAATTACAGTCACGCCGTCCACACGGCGATGGACCCGAGCCAAGGCGGCCACAAGGGGTTTGCTGCGCTCCTTTGGCTGCAGAGCATCATGTATCACTATCACCACGATCTCGTGGCGACGCACCCGTACGCATCAGCATGGTGGACGTGGCCGTTTGAGATACGGCCGGTCTCATATTACTGGAATCCTCCGGCTCATAGTGGAGATAATCAGCTCGTCTCTGAAATCATCGCGCTGCCGAACCCGTTCGTCTGGCTTGCCGGCGTGATCACGGTTCCGGTCGCGGCGGTCTTTGCATGGCGCGAGCGGCACAAGGGCATGCTGCTCGTCACCATCGCGTATGTCTGGCAGTGGCTGCCGTGGGCGCTGTCCACACGCATCGACTTCGAATACAATTTCTACTCGAACACCGCGATCATCTGTCTGTGCACCACCTACGTGATGCTGCGGCTCTGGCGCGAGGGCGCGCGAGCGGACAAGACGACTCGAACCTTCACCAATCTCGTGCTTGGCGCATACGTCATGGCGTGTGCGATCGGATTTCTCTACTTCCTTCCGATTCTCAACGCGACGCCCATCACGTGGGCGGCCTGGGATCACAAGATGTGGTTCCATTACGGCGCACCGAACTGGTATGGCTGGATATGATCCAAGCGCCGCCGGCGGCGCTCGGCGTGAGCGTGTTCTTTCCGGCGTTCAACGAAGAAGCGATCATCGAGAAGACCGTTCGCGACGCGCTCGCGGCGCTCACGCCGCTCGCATCGGATCTGGAAGTGATCGTCGTCGATGACGGCAGCGCCGACGGCACGGCATCGGTCGTGGAACGCCTAGCGGGAGAGGACGCGCGCGTGCGTCTCGTGCGTCACGAGCGCAATCGCGGATACGGCGCTGCGCTGCGGACCGGATTCGCCGCCGCGGCGAAGGAGCTCGTATTCTTTTCAGATGCCGACGGCCAATTCGACCTGCGGGAGATCTCCGGCTTTTTGCCGTTGGCGGCGAGTGCGCCGGCGGTCGTAGGCTACCGGATAAAGCGCAACGATCCCCCGCATCGCCTCTTCATCGCCAAGACCTACAACTTGATCGTCCGGCTGGTGTTCGGATTGGCGGTGCGCGACATCGACTGCGCGTTCAAGCTGTTCCGGCGCGACGCTTTGGACGGCATCCAGCTCGAATCCAACGGCGCATTCATCAGTTCCGAACTGTTGATCAAGCTGCGGCGCCACGGGGTTCCAATCGTGGAGCGCGGCGTGCACCACTATCCTCGCACGACAGGTTATTCAAAGGGCGCGAATGCGGGCGTCATCCTGCGCACGATCCGCGACATCATCCGGCTGCGGTTGGGCATGTCGCTCGCGCCGCGCTAAACGGACGAGTGCGCTGACATGTCGGGTCACTCTAAATGGCATAACATCCGCCTCCACAAGGGCAAAATCGATGCGCAACGCGCGCAGGTCTTCACGAAGATCAGCAAAGAGATCATCGTGGCGGCCAAATCCGGCTTGCCCGATCCGGACGCCAACTTCAAACTCAAGCTCGCCGTGTCGAAGGCGCGCGAAGCGAACATGCCGATGGAGAACATCAGGCGCGCGATCGCGCGCGCGACCGGCGCCGGCAGCGGGTCGGCGACATTCGAGGCGATCCGCTACGAGGGATTCGGTCCGAGCGGCGTCGCGGTGATCGTCGACGCGGTCACCGACAATCGCAACCGCACCGCCTCCGAGATGCGCTACCTATTCTCTCGAAACCGGGGCAACCTCGGCGAGAGCGGCTCGGTCGCGTGGCAGTTCGAAGAACGCGGCGTCCTGCGATTCCCCGCCTCCGGGATCTCCCAAGACGATCTGTTGGAATTTGCGGACATCGTGGGCGTGCTGGACGTCAGTATCGAAGGCGATGAGATCGAGATCTTAACGGAGCCGGGCTCGCTTTCTGCCGCCCGTGAAGAGCTTGATCGCCGGCTTCTCGGGCCGCGCCGCGTTACATTGACATCCGCGTCCGTCGAGATGCTCCCCAAGACCACGGTCGCGCTCGGCGCAGCGGAAGCGCCCGACGTGCTGCGCCTGCTCGACGCGCTCGATGAGCACGAAGACGTGACGCGCGTCTCGTCAAACGCCGACATCCCGGACGCGTTGATGGAGGAGCTCGCGTGAACGGATCGGGCGACCGGCCGTCCGCGGTCGGCAAGCGCTCCGCGAAGCTCGCCGCGGAAAAAAGCCGCGTGAGAGGCAGGCGCGCCCTCGGTTGGACATGGCAGACCTACGCGCTTTGGTCAGCGCTAGGCGTCGCTGTGATCGTCGCGCTCTGGTTTGCGATCACGCTGAACGTATTTCTCGCACCCGCAGGTGCATCGGTCACCGTTCCCTCGCTCGAGGGCCTGTCGCTCTCTGAGGCGCAGACCGTCACCGCGCGCGCGCATCTTGAACTGCATACCATCGCGCGTCGCGCGGACTATCGCGTGCCCAAAGATGACATCTTGGGCCAGCTGCCCGAGGCGGGCGAACACGTCCGCGAAGGGCGAAGCATCGACATCATCGTTTCGGACGGTGTGCCGACCGTGAAAGTGCCGAATGTCGGCTCGATGTCGCAACGCGACGCGATCGTCGCCCTCGAGAATGCACATCTGGTCAGCGGCGCCGTCACGACGCGCGAACAGTCGGACGTCACGGCAGGCATCGTCCTCGATCAAAAGCCGGATGCGTTCACTGAAGTGCCGGCGGGCTCGAAGGTGGATCTTGTCGTCGCTCGGGGCCGGCCGCTGAAGTACGCGCCGAATTTCGTCGGCTATCCAGCAACGTTTGCAGCGGCTGCGGCGAAAGAAGCGGGCATCTCCCTCGACAAGATCACGGTGCTCGCGATCGCGCCGAATGCGAAGCCGAAGGGGATCATCGTGGCCGAAGATCCGCCGGCCGGTTCGCCGCTCTTGCCGAATCAGCGTATCTCGCTCCAAGTGAGCGGCGGCGCGCCGCCCACACCCGCACCGTTGCCGTCGTTTCCCGTCGGCAATGCCGCGATCGACTCGCCGCCGCCGACCTCGCAGCCGTCACCGTCGCCCACCAGCGCGCTTCCGCAGCCTGAGTCTTCGCGCGGCATGCGGGTATCGGTCGCGTTGCCGGCATCGTCGTCGCCGGCGCGCGTGCGCGTCGTGCTGTTGGATGCGAAAGGTTCGCGCACGCTGTACGATCAGGATACTACCGGCGGTTTCACGTTATCGTTCGATGTGACGGTCACCGGAGCCGCGACGATTGAGACGTTCGTCAACGACGCGCTCGTGAACTCGACCGAGCTCTAGGGAATTCTCCTCGAGCGCCGCGAAAGCGACGGCATGGCGGTCCATCGTGTCTCCGACCGGCGCGCATTTCGCATCGCGCCGTCGCTTCTGTCGGCGGATTTCGCCGAGATCCGGGCGCAGATCGAATTGGTCGAACGCGCGGGAGCGGATTACCTCCACATCGACGTCATGGACGGCCGCTTCGTTCCCAATATCACGTGGGGTCCGAAGATCATCAAAGATATGCGCCGGCTTTCGGCGCTGCCCTTCGACGTGCATCTCATGATCGTCGAACCGGAGCGTTACGTCGACGATTTTATCGCGGCGGGTGCGAACATCGTGACCGTGCACTGGGAAGCCACCGTGCATGCGCATCGTCTCGCGCAGCAGATCAAGACCGCGGGCGCGCGCGCCGGGCTTTCCATCAATCCCGCGACATCGGTGCGCGTCCTTGACGAGATACTGCCGTACGTCGACTTGCTGCTCGTCATGAGCGTCAATCCGGGATTTGGCGGTCAGACGTACATCCCGACATCCACTGCGAAAATCGCTGAGGCGCGCCGCACGATTGACGAGCGCCGCCTGGATGTCGAGATCGAAGTGGACGGCGGCGTGCATGTTGACAACGTCGCCGACGTGGCGCGCGCGGGTGCGGACACGGTGGTCATGGGCGCCGGTATCTACGGCACGAAAGATCCGGCGGCCACGATCCGGCGCGTCCGCGAATTGTGCGCGCGCTGACCGCGCCGCAACTCTCTGAAGACGCGCTCATCGCTTCCTTACGGGATGCGCTCGGACGACCGCCGCGCGCATTGCGCGTTGGGATCGGAGACGATGCAGCTGTCTGGAAGACGTCCGGCTCACACCTCAGCGTACTGACCACCGACATGTTGGTGGACGGCGTCCACTTCCGGTCGCACGCCACGACGCCCGAGGATCTCGGCGCAAAGGCGCTCGCCGTGAACCTGTCCGACATCGCTGCAATGGGAGCGCGGCCGGCTGTCGCGGTCATCGCGCTCGGCATCACCGAAGGTTTTGATTCGGACTGGCTGCGCGGGCTGTACCGCGGCATGGCGGGACTCGCGGACTCGTCGCAGTGCGCGATCGCCGGCGGCGATATCGTACGCGCGCCCGCACTGACGATCGCCGTGACGATCGCGGGGCACGTACGCCCGAGCCGATTGCGCGTTCGATCGGGCGCCAAGCCGGGTGACCTGATCGCGGTGACGGGAGCGCTTGGACGCGCGGCCGCAGGACTGCGAGCGCTCGACCGGCAGGTGGCTGAAGCGCTCGATCCGGTGCAGCGCGCCGCCGTCTGCGGCGCATACCTACGCCCGACGCCGCGTTTGCGCGAGGGCGCATTTCTCGGCGGCTCGTCGGCGGTGCACGCGATGATGGATATCTCGGACGGTCTATCGACTGACGTCGGACGACTGTCTGCGGCGTCGGGCGTCGACGCTGTCATCGATCTTCGTTTACTGGCGGTGGATCCGGCGGTATCCGCTGCGGCGAAACTGACCGGCGACGATGCGTTACGACTGACGCTCGACGGCGGCGACGACTACGAGCTGCTCGTCGCGATCAAACGACGATCCTTCGCGCAAGTGGCCCGGGGGCTGCGAAGCCGCTGCGGCACGGTCCTTCGCGCGATCGGCACATTTGAAAAAGGGAGCGGTGCCGTTTGGTCGGTCGATGAATCTGGCCGAAAGCCGCTGCCGCCGCGCGGCTACGACCACCTGAATAAGATGTAGGGCGGACCTTTATGGTCCGCCGGCTCAAAAGATGTAGGGCGGACCTTTATGGTCCGCCGGCGGACGATGAACGTCCGCCCTACAGAGTTAGACGGCGCGGGTTACTTTTTTCGAGCGCAGACAGCTCGTGCAGACCCGCGAGGTCTTCACCGTGCCGGCGTCTTTGACGCGGACGGACTGCAGATTCGGCAGCCAGCGCCGGCGCGTCTTGCGCATCGAGTGACTGACATTATTTCCCGATGCCGGGCCCTTGCCGCAGACATCGCATCGCTTCGCCATCAGATTTATCCTTAGGTTCAATTGGACAACCTACGCATGATACCACACGAGAGGTTAGCCTTCAAGGGCCTGCTGTACGGGACGTCGTAATCACGGCCGTGCGCATCACGACGTGCGACGGAAAGACGTTCGCCGACTTCATCGTCGCCGGAACGTATTTCTTGCGGAAGTATCGTTCGGTCATCAATGACCTGAACGTGTTTCCCGTTCCGGACGGCGACACGGGGACGAACATGTTCTTCACCGTGCGCAGCGCGATGATCGAGGCGTGCAAGGTGAGGAGCCGCGATCTGAAGGCGGTAGCCGCCGCCGCCGCGCAAGGCGCACTGATGGGCGCGCGCGGGAATTCGGGCGTCATCATATCGCAGATGTTCCGAGGATTTGCCCACTCCGTGCGGCACAAAGCGGCGATCGAAACGATCGATTTCGCCACGGCGCTGGAAGAAGGCGTGCAAGCCGCGCGGCGTGCGCTGCTCAAACCGGTCGAGGGTACGATACTGTCCGTCGCCTCGGCCGCGGCGGCCGCGGCATTCAAGAGCGCGGTGTCGGAGAAAGATTTCTACAGCGTGGTCCATGCCGTCGTCTCCGCGGCGAACGAGGCGCTCGAAAGGACGCCCGACCAACTGGCGGTTCTCAAAGAAGCGAACGTCGTCGACGCCGGCGGTCAGGGCTTTGTGTATTTCATGGAAGGCGTCGTGCGCATGCTGCCCGGACGCGCGCCGTACACGACGGCGTTTCCGCGCAAGCCGATCCGGGCCGCCACTTTCACGACCAGACAAAAGGTGGACGTCAACCGCTACTGCACGGAGTTCGTGCTGACCGGCGCGACCATCGACGCGGACACCTTTCGCACGCTGCTCTTGCCGCAGGGCGATTCGCTCATCGTCGCGGGGGGCGAAGGCACCATCCGCGTCCACATCCATACGGATTTTCCGCAGCGCGTCGCTGACAGCGCGCGCGAGCACGGCGTCGTCTCCAAACTCAAGATCGACAATATGGAAGAGCAGCACAATGTCCTCGTCGTCGATCGTGAGGCAAAGCCGCGAGGCATCGTCGCCGTCGTGCCGGGCGAAGGCTTTGTGAAGATCGCCAAGGAGCTTGGCGCCGACGTGAGCGTCCTCGGCGGCGCGACCATGAATCCATCGGTGAAAGATCTGCTTGTCGCAGTCAACAAAGTCTTGGCCCCGGTCGTCTATCTGCTGCCGAACGACAAGAATGTCATCCTGAGCGCGCGCGAAGTCGGCGCTCTCACGGACCGAACGGTCGTGGTGGTGCCGACGCGCACGATCCCCGACGGCATCGCGGCGCTCTTCGCCCTGCTCAACTCGGCTGCCGATGCGCAACCGGGCCCCGAGGAATTGCTCGCGGATTCGACCGTCGCCGTATCCGGATCGATATTCTCGGCCGGCCGCGACGCATCGATCGGCGGCGTTGCGGTAAAGCAGCATCAGCTCGTGGGCGCGGTCGACGCCCGCGACGGCCGCCCCGAACGCCTCATCGACGGTGACGACGCGGCCAGCATCGCCCTGGCGATGCTGCGCGATGCCGGCGCCGGGGATGCTTCTCTTCTTTCCTTATACTATGGCACAAATCGCAAACTAAAAGATGCAGAGGCGGTCGCCGCGGCGGTACGCACCGCTCATCCGCAGCTCGCCGTGGAAGTCTATTATGGCGGCCAGGCGTCGTCGGACTACGTGATCAGTATTGAACGCTAAGGACGCCCGCATCGCGATAGACGCCATGGGCGGGGATCTTGCGCCGGATGAGATCGTGACGGGCGCTTGCCGCGCCGCAGCTCAGCTCGGTTTCTCGCTTATCCTCGTCGGTGACCAGCAACGCATCGAAGGCTTGATCGCCGGCGCGAATTCGACCGCCGATGTTCGGATCGTGCACGCACCGGAGGAAGTCGCGATGCACGAAGCGCCGGCGGGCGCGGTGCGGCGCGGCTCGGCGACCTCGATGGGACGGACTGTCGAACTCGTACGCGACGGCGAAGCGGACGCCGCGTTCTCGGCGGGCAATAGCGGCGCGTTCCTCGCCATCTCCACCATCCGCCTACGGACGCTTCCGGGTATTGCGCGCGCGGCGTTTGCAACCGCATGGCCGGCGCGAAAAGGCCCGATGTTGCTGCTCGACTCTGGCGCGAACGTGGACTGCAAACCCGAATGGCTCGTACAGTTCGCGATCATGGGATGCGCTTACGCGCGCGGTGTGCTCGGCGTCGAGGCGCCGAAAGTCGGACTGCTCTCTGTCGGCGAGGAAGAGGAGAAAGGCAACGCGTTGACCGCCGCGGCGTTTCCGCTCTTGCGCGCCGCGCCGATCGAGTTCATCGGCAACGTCGAGGGGCGCGACCTGCTCTTGGGCGATGCAGATGTCATCGTCTGCGACGGTTTCGTCGGCAACGTCGCGCTCAAGCTGGTCGAAGCCGCATCGGAGTATCTCTTTGACAACGTCCGCGCACGGGCAAAGGACAACGCGCGCGCTCGGATCGGCGCGGCGCTCATGCGCCCCGCGCTGCGAAAGGTGAAAGCGATGCTCGATTACCGCGAGTACGGGGGCGCGCCGCTGCTCGGGGTGCGCGGCATCTGCCTGATCGGTCACGGTCGCGCCGACTCGTTCGCCGTCGAGAGCGCGTGTCGCGCCGCGCTCGCGGCTGTCAGCCACGACGTCCTCGGCTCCATCGCGCGAGCGTTCGCAGCGGCCGGCGCATGAGCGGGCGTTTCGCGATCGTCACGGATTCGACAGCCGATATGGGGCCGCTGGCGGCCGAAGCCGGCGTCTCCGTGGTCCCGCTGACGATCCGATTCGGCAACGAAGAGTTTCGCGACGGCATCGACCTCACGAGCGAGCAATTTTACGCTATGCTGGCGACGAGTCCTCAGCCGCCGATCACCGCGCAGCCGACGCCCGCTGCATTCGAAGCGGAGTATCGCCGCATCCTGAATGAGGGTGCGGCCGAGCACGTCCTCTCGCTGCACGTCTCAAGCGCGTTGTCCGGAACGTTCAACTCGGCGTCGCTTGCGGCGTCTGCCGTCGATCCGGCGCGGATCAGCGTCGTAGACACGCGATCTGTTTCCGCGGGGATCGCAATGCTCGCGATCGAGGCACGCGCGCGCTTCGAGAGCGGCGCGTCGCCCGCAGAAGTCCTTGAGGCATTGCAAGCCGACATCCCGCGCGTTGAGCTCTTCGCGACGATTCCGAATCTCACGTATTTGGCGCGGGGCGGACGCATCGGCGGTCTACGCGGTTTGCTCGGCAACGTGCTCAAGATAGTGCCGATCCTCAAAGTCGAAGACGGCGCGGTGGCCGAACAGGCGAAAGTGCGGACATTTACCCGCGCAGTCGACCAGCTGGTGGAGACTGCCATCGCCCATATCCCGGTCAAGGGCTCGGCACGGGTGGCGATTCTCCACTCGGTCGCTCCCGATCTCGCCAAGTCCGTGGGCGAACGGATGCGCGCGGCGGTCGCGCCGTCGTCGCTGATCACGTGTGAGATCGGCCCGACAGTAGGCACGCACGCTGGGCCCGGAGCGGTCGGCGTATGTTTCATCCCCTGAACGATCCAACGCCGCGCGAGAGCACTGGAGACGATGCTGCCGGCGTCTACGTCCATATCCCGTTCTGCGATCGGATCTGTCCGTACTGTGATTTCGCGGTGGTTCGGACAAGAGAATCCGCAATCGATCGCTACTGCGCGGCGCTGCATGCGGAGATCGGCCGCTCAAGCGGTCCGCGCCGAGTCGGAACGGTATACTTCGGCGGAGGAACGCCGTCGGCCATCGGGCCGGATCGGATCGCGGCGCTGACCACATTCATATTCGAGAAATTCACCATCGCGCCGGACTCGATCGAATGCACGCTTGAGGCGAATCCGTCGCGCGGCGGCGACGACATCCGGCGCTGGCGAGAAGCCGGCGTAAACCGGCTCTCGGTCGGCGTCCAATCCTTCGACGACGCCGAATTGCGCCGGCTCGGACGGGACCATTCGTCGGCCGATGCCGCTGAGTTCTTGCGCGCGGCGCGATCCGCGGGTTTCGAGAACATCAGCCTCGATCTGATCGCGGGCTCGCCCGGTCAGTCGCTCGAGGGATTTCGCGATTCACTTCGGTCGGCGGTCGCGACCGGCGTCGATCACGTCTCCGTCTACGGCTTGACGATCGAAGCGGCCACACCGTATGCGACGTGGTTCGCGCGCGAGCCGCAGGCGTTTCCCGATGACGATCTCGTGGCGGCGCTGCTCGAAGAAGCGGATTGCCAGTTGACGGCCGCCGGCTTTGTGCACTACGAGATCTCCAACTTCGCTCGGCCAGGCTTCGAAAGCGCGCACAACCGCGGATATTGGCGGCAAGCCGACTGCGCGGCATTCGGCATGTCGGCGGCCGGCTATCGCGATGGTGTGCGCTTTGTCAACGTTCGCGGCTTCGATGCCTACTGCGAAGCGATCGAAGCGCATCGTTCGGCGATCGCTGAGCTTGAGCTGCTCGACTTCGGGCGGCGCGTCGGGGAAGCGGCGATGCTTGCGCTTCGGACATCGGACGGCATCATCTATGACGAATTCGAGCGGCGATTCGGCGTGGATGCGCGCGCGATTTTCGGCGCCGCGCGGAAAAAATGCTCGGCGGCCGGCTTGCTCGAAGAGAGCGCGGCGGGCGCGCACCTCAGCAGCCGCGGTCGCCTCCTCGCCAACTCGGTCTGCGCCGAGTTCCTCACGCCCGACCTTCCGCGAAACGAGCACGCGTGACACGAATCTTTTTCCGGTCGGCCTTCGCCATCTTATTCTGCATCCTCGGCATCATCGGCGGCCACGAACTCTCCTTACATTTCGCCTCGCAGATCGCGGCTACGGGCATGGTCGAATTTCTGCGCGATTTCGGGTTGCCGACGCTCGGGGCGGTCGTCGGCATCGCGATCTCACCGCTGTTCTATCGCCTCTTTGAAACGCTGGTCTTTGCGATCGAAGACAGCATCGCGCGGCTCCAACCCGCCGAAGCGCTCTCGGGAGCCATCGGCCTCGTGGTCGGCCTCGTCGTCTCGTTTTTTGTGCGCGACATATTCCAAGGATTCACGCAGCTGCCGCGCTACGGGCCGATGCTCTCGTTCGTGCTGTACGCGCTGATCACGATGTTCTTCAGCTATCTGGGCGTGCGGGTAGGCCTGCGCCAGCGGCTCTCCACGTGGACGCGAGGTGCGATGCACGGCGGCGACGCGCCGCCCAAGCTGCTCGACACATCGGTCATCATAGATGGGCGCATCCTCGAGATCGTGCAGGCCGGCTTCTTGGACGGTCGGCTCATCGTTCCCAAATTCGTGCTGCGCGAACTGCAGACGATCGCCGATTCGGTGGACGCGCTCAAACGCGGCCGCGGCCGCCGCGGGTTGGAAGTGCTTTCGCAGTTGCGCGACGCGTCGCAGTCGCTCGAAGTGCTCGATCGCGACGTCCACGAGCGCGATGTGGACGGCAAGCTCGTCGTGCTCGCGCGCGACATGGGCGCGCACATCCTTACGAACGATTTCAATTTGAACCGCGTTGCAAGTCTGCAAGGCGTGAAGATCCTCAACATCAACGTGCTCGCAAACGCGCTCAAACCGGTCGTGATCCCGGGCGAAGGGATGGCGGTGGCGATCGTCAAGGACGGCAAGGAGCCGAATCAGGGCGTCGGGTACCTCGATGACGGCACGATGATCGTCGTCGAAAACGGCCGCGCGCTGAAAGGCGAGAATGTCTCGGTCGAAGTGACGTCCGTGTTGCAGACGGCGGCGGGGCGCATGATCTTCGCGAAACTCAAACGCTGACGTGACAGGCGTCGGCGCGGTCACCGCGATCCTCGCGGCTGCCGGTCGCGGCGTCCGGCTCGGATCGCGCAAGCAGCTGCTCGCATTCCAAGGCAAGCCGCTTGCCGCGTGGTCGCTCGAAACGTTCGCCGCGTGTCCGCTCGTGACGGACATCGTCGTCGTGTGCGAAGCGGACGAGCATGAAGCATTCGTCGCTCTCTCGCGCGACCGCGGCGGCGGCAAAGTGCGCGCCGTCGTCAGCGGGGGCGAGCGGCGCCAGGATTCGGTCTACGCCGGCTTGCGCGCGGCGCCCGCGCAGACCGCGATCGCGATCGTGCACGACGGCGCCCGACCGTTCGTCACGGGCGAGCAGATCGAAGCGGTGCTTGCGGCTGCACGCGAAGGCGGGGCGGCTATCCTCGCTGTGCCGGAAAAAGAGACTGTGAAACAAGCGGGCGAAGGCGGAGCCGTCGCCCGAACGCTCCCGCGCGAGGCGCTCTGGCACGCGCAGACGCCGCAGGCGTTCGAATTCGGCATTCTCATGCGCGCGTATGCAGCCGCGGAGCAAGGCGGATTCGTCGGCACCGACTGCTCGATGCTCGTAGAAGCAGCGGGCGAGACGGCCGTGCGCATCGTCGAAGGGTCGTACGACAACGTGAAGATCACGACGCCCGAAGACCTGATAATCGCCGAGCATATCGCTCGCGCTCGTTTGGGCGCGACATGAGGGTCGGCTTCGGCTATGATGCACATCCGCTGGTCGCGGGAAGGCTGCTCGTCCTTGCGGGTGTGGAGGTGCCGTACGCGCGAGGTCTCGACGGATATTCAGACGGCGACGTCGTGGCGCACGCCGTCATCGACGCGCTGCTCGGCGCGCTCGCGCTCGGTGATTGCGGTTCGCACTTCCCCGCAGGCGACGCTCGTTTCGCGGGTGCGCGGAGCCTGGATCTCCTGCGCCAAGCCGTCGCGCTTATCGCGGCGGAGAATCATGTGATTGGAAATGTCGACTGCACCATTGTTGCCGAACGGCCAGCGCTCGCCGCGTACATCGGTCAGATGCGTTCAAATCTCTCTCGCGCACTCGACGTGACGACCGCATTCGTGAGCGTCAAAGCGAAACGGACCGAGGGCCTGGGATTTGAAGGCGAGAGCCGCGGCATCGCGGCGTATGCGATCGCGAGCGTGAAGCCTGCGAGGCCGGCATTCCAGGCAAGTGACGAGGAATGAACAACAAGGGACCGCGGCTACGGTTCGCGCCGGCCCCCACCGGCTCACTCCACGTCGGCGGCGCGCGAACCGCACTTTTCAACTATCTCTTCGCGCGCAAACACGGCGGCGCGCTGATCCTGCGGTCTGAAGATACCGACAGCGCGCGCTCATCCTTGGAATCGGAAAAAGTCATACAAGACGATTTGCGCTGGCTCGGCCTCGCATGGGATGAGGGACCGGACATCGGCGGCCCCTTCGCGCCGTACCGGCAAACCGATCGCCGCGACACCTACGCGCTGGCCGCGGCGCGTCTCATGGAAGTCGGCCGCGCGTATCCATGCTACTGCACGCCGGAGGAGTTGGACGCGGCGCGCAAAGACGCGGAAGCGAAAGGATTGCCGCCGCGCTATCCGGGCACATGCCGCGATCTGACCGCCGAGCAGCGCGCCGCGCGAGAGCGGGAAGGCCGAAAGCCGGCATTGCGTTTTCCGGTGCCGTCGCGAGACATCTACGTCGAAGACCTGATCCGCGGTTCGGTGCACTTCCCCGGCAACACCATCGGCGATTTTGTCATCGTGAAATCCGAAGGTTTGCCCACCTACAATCTCGCGGCAGTCGTGGACGACGCAGGGATGGAGATAACGCACGTCATCCGCGGCGACGAGCACCTCCCCAATACGCCGCGACAAGTGCTCTTATATGAGGCGCTCGAGTTGCCGCCGCCGCTCTTCGCGCACGTCTCCATGATCCTCGCGCCGGACCATCAGAAACTCTCGAAGCGGCACGGTGCAACAGCGGTCGCGGAATATCGCGCCCAGGGCTACCTTCCGGATGCGCTCGTCAACTATCTCGCGCTGCTCGGGTGGTCGCCCGGAGACGATCGAGAGTTCTTCTCGCTCGCCGATCTGGTAGAAGCATTTTCGCTCGAACGTGTCGGCAAAAGCCCTGCCGTGTTCGATCACGCGAAGCTGCGCTGGTTCAACGCACACTATGTGCGCAGGCTGCCCGACGAGCAGCGGATAGAGCTGATCGCAGATTGGGCCGGTCAAAGCCCGGTGGTCGCAACGCTTCCGGCGTTCAGAGATCCTGCGTGGCGGCGCCTGCTCGACCGCGCGCTCGCAGACCACATCCATGAATTGAGCGATGTGCCGCGCGAGGCAAGCGCGCTCTTCGCGCCCGACGTGGAACTCGAGCCGTCGATGGCGGACGCGCTTGCCGATCCGGCGGCCCGTGCAATGGTTTTCGAACTCGCCACGCAAGCTGAATCCGCCAAGGACAATGCGCCTGCCTGGGCAACGGCGGTGAGCCGCGATGCGATCGTGGCGCTCGGCGCGCGCCACGGCCTGAAAGGGAGAGCGCTCTTCCGGCCGGTGCGCGCAGCGGTCACTGGATCGGAACACGGCCACGAATTGCCGCTGCTGCTCGCGCTTCTCGGGCCGGAACTCGTCGTACGCCGCATCCGCCGGTCGCTCGCGCGGGAGGACAGGCCGCCGACGGCTTGAACCAAGCGCGGTGATGACAGTGGAGACGCCCACGAACGAACCGACCTGTTGCTGCTGCTGCTGCGGCTGCTGTTGCTGCTGTTGAGCGAGCGCCGCATGCGCCCGTCTTCCTATTAAGCGCAATCGTACGCGGCCCCGACCGCGCCGGCAAGCAGAGCAGAAGCGAACCCCATGCGTCACGAATCGATCTTCCGTAAGATAGCCGCAGACTGGCGCGCGTGCTTCGCGCGCGATCCGGCTGCGCGCAATGCGCTCGACGTGCTCTTGAGCTATCCCGGTTTTCATGCGGTGTTCGCGTATCGTTTCATCCATCCGCTGCAGAGATGGGGCATTCCGGTTCTGCCGCGTCTTCTCGCGAATGTCACGCGGTTCTTCACCGGCGTCGAAATCCACCCGGGGGCTGAACTCGGCGCGGGATTGTTCATCGACCACGGAACGGGTGTCGTCATCGGAGAGACCGCCGAAGTCGGCCGCGACTGCACGCTCTATCAAGGCGTGACGCTCGGCGGCACGAGCCTGCAGCGCGGCAAGCGCCATCCGACGCTCGAAGACGGCGTGGTGGTCGGAGCCGGCGCCATCATTCTCGGAGCGATCACCGTCGGTCGAGGAGCAAAAATCGCAGCCGGGGCGGTCGTCGTGAAGGACATTCCACCGGACAGCACGGTTGTCGGCGTGCCCGGACGCGTCGTCTTCCAAAACGGTAAGAAAGTCGAGGAACCCGTCATCCCACACGTCGATATGCCGGATCCGGAGGACGACGCGATCAAAGCGCTCACGCGCCGGATCGAGGCGCTGGAAGCCCGCGACCGCAGCGAGGAGTCGCATGCCGATCCGCTTTTTTAACAGCCGGACGCGCCGCACGGACGATCTCACACCGCTGCATGACGGCGAAGTGAGCATCTACGTCTGCGGCATGACGCCGAATTCGCATCCGCATCTCGGACATGCGCGTACGTTTCTGACCTTCGATGTCTTGCGGCGTCATCTGCGTTCGCGCGGCCTCACGGTACGCTACGTACAGAACGTCACCGATATCGATGACAAGATCATCGAACGGGCGGCTGCAGATAAGACGCCGTGGACGGACGTCGTGGCGCGATTCTACGGCGAGTACGAAGCATGCGCCCGACAATTGCGTATCGCCGAGCCCGACGTGCTCGCGCGCGCCACCTCCGAGATGGATGAGATCGTCGCGATGATCGCGCAGCTCGTCGCGCTGGACAAAGCGTATGAGACGGCGGACGGCGTCTATTTCAAGGTGAAGTCTTTTGCCCGTTATGGCGAATTGAGCGGACGCCAGATCGACGAGCTCCAGGCGGGTTCGCGCATCGAAGTGCGCGAGCAGAAAGCCGATCCGCTCGACTTCGCGCTGTGGAAGAAAGCCAAGCCGGGGGAGCCGACGTGGCCGAGCCCGTGGGGACCGGGCCGCCCCGGCTGGCACATCGAGTGCTCGGCGATGTCGCGCCGCCATCTCGGCGATCAGATCGATATCCATGGAGGCGCGACCGATCTGATCTTCCCGCACCACGAGAACGAGATCGCGCAGACTGAGAGCTGCACGGGCTTGCATCCGATGGCGGCCATCTGGATGCATGCGGGGCTCCTCAACGTGGACGGTCAGAAGATGAGCAAGTCGCTCGGCAATTTCATGCCGCTGGTCGATCTGCTGAAGCGGCATTCCTGGGCGGCCATCCGCTATTTCTTCCTGCAGACCGGCTATCGCAAGCCCACCAATTTCACGGATTCTGCGCTCGAAGCGGCCACCAAAGGTCTGCGCGGCCTGTACGCTGATATTGAGGCGCTGCGAGTCGCCGCGGGCGCGCGCCCGGCGCGCACCGATCAAGCCGCCGACGCCGAAGAATTCGACGCGCTCTTGGACGATGATCTCAACACGGCCGGCGCCGTCGGCTGGCTTCAGAAGCGGCTCAAGGCGGAACGCACAGCTGCGGCGCAGCGCGATGGATCACCGCAGGCCGCCGTGGCGCTCGCCGAGCGCTGCCTGGCTGTGCTCGGCTTGCCGGCGACGGTCGACGAAGCCGGTCTGACTCAAGCCGAATCTTCACTGCGTCTGACGGACGCGGCCCGTTTGAGTTTGCGCATTATCGCCGGTGACGGCCACTCGGACGACCGTAAGCTCGTCGACCGCGTTGTCGCTATACGCTTGGCCGCGCGCGAAGCGCGCGACTTCGCCGCGTCCGATCGCCTGCGCGACGTGCTGCTGAAGTCGGGCATCGCGGTCAAAGATTCGAAATCCGGATCCGAGTGGACCGTCATTGAATCCGAGTAAGCCGGAGGCAAGACGCGAGTCTGAATATATCTTCGGCGTTCACGCCGTTGCGGAAGCGATAGCCGCCGGCGAGCCGCTCGAGCGCATCATCGTCGGGAAACGGCGTACCGCCGATCGCGAGCTCTCGGTCGTCCTCAAAGAAGCCGCGGCGCGCGGCACGCGCGTTGAAATAGAAGAAGAGGCGATGTTCCGCCGTTTCGGCGACGCGCGCCATCAACACGTGGTGGCGATCGCGCCGCCATTTCGTTATGCAGAGTGGAGTACGTTGCTCGCCGCGGTCCGCGAGCGGGATGACGCGATCGTCGTCGCGCTCGATCACATCGAAGATCCGCATAACGTCGGCGCGATCTTGCGCAACGCCGAGGCCGCGGGCGCTGTGGGAGCGGTGCTGCCGGATCGCCGGAGCGCGTCCGTCACCGCATCGGTTCGGCGAGCGGCAGCCGGAGCTGCTTCACACTTGGCGATTGCCCGTGTCCCGAACTTGGTCAGGGCGTTCGAGGATTTGAAGCGCGAAGGGTGCTGGGTCATCGGCACCGCCGCGGCGCCCGGCACGCCCGACTACACCTCGGTCGATCTAACGGGGCGTTGCGTGATCGTTATCGGCGCGGAGGGCAAAGGCATATCCCGCTTGGCTTTGGTGCGATGCGACCTGCTCGCAAGAATCCCGATGCAGGGGAAGATAGCATCACTGAATGCGTCATCTGCCTCGGCGATCATGCTCTTCGAGGCGGTGCGTCAGAGGTCGCAACGAAAGCTTGTGACGAGCAGAACAAGCGGTCAAAGCCCCGTCAATCCTTGACTTCCGCCCTGCGCACACCTATAATCACAAAGGATAAAAAGAGGGGCAGAGCCGCTCTAATCATCGGGGGTAGACAACACACTTGGCGGCACTCCATCAGACCGAAGAAAACCTAGACTATAGCGAACGCGCCGACGAAGAACTCGTAAATGCAGCGAAATGTGGCGACAATCTCGCCATGGAGTTCCTGCTCAATAAGTATAAGAACTTCGTCCGCATCAAAGCGAAAAGCTACTTCCTCATCGGCGCCGACCGAGAGGACATCATCCAAGAGGGAATGATCGGCCTGTACAAGGCCGTTCGCGACTTCCGCGCCGACAAATTGTCGTCGTTCCGCGCGTTTGCGGAGCTGTGCATCACGCGGCAGATCATCACTGCCATCAAGACGGCCACGCGCCAGAAGCACATCCCGCTGAACCAGTACATCTCGCTGAACAAGCCCATCTACGACGAAGACAGCGAACGAACGCTGTTGGATGTCATGGCGAGCGCCAAGATGTCCGATCCCGAGGAACTGGTGATCAATCAGGAAGTCTCGGAAGACATCAAGGAGCGGATCCAGGAGAATCTGAGCGACCTCGAGTCGCAAGTGCTCCTGAGCTATCTCGAGGGCAAATCGTACCAGGAGATGGCGCGCGACTTGAACCGGCACGTCAAGTCCATCGACAACGCGCTCCAGCGCGTCAAGCGCAAGATCGAAAAGAACTTGAGCGAAGTCGACCTCTACTAAGACGAAGATGAATGTAGGGCGGACCTTTATGGTCCGCCGTTACGCTCGGACGACACATGTGGGGCGGACCTTTATGGTCCGCCTATCCATTTTGTCTCTCTTGGGATTACTCTGCGCATGCGCGGCTTCCGATCCGCTCGATGGCTTCGCATTCACGCCGCCGGCTGGGTGGACGGCGCTGCCGCCGCACGAGGGTTCGCGGCTTTGGACAAATCCTCGCAATCCGGGTGAAGAAGTGCTCGTGACGCGGCCCGGCGACCTCGCGCCCGGCGAAGACCGAACCGTTTCCGGCAAACCCGTCACGATTTGCGGCGGTCACCCCGCTACGCTGACGGTGAAGATCGGCTCGGCATTCGGCCAGCCTGCGCGTCTCGAATCGATCACGGCGATATGGCAGAACGTCCGTATCATGGCCGCGTACATCCGTCCGATGTCGGCTCGCGCGAACCCAAACGCCGAAGCTTCGCTCCGCTCCGTCTGCCCCCGCTCGATCTGACGGCCACGCAACGAAGGAACGGTACTGAAGGGGCCGACGCTAGTCGGCCCACTCTAATTCACGCTGGACCGCGCAGACGTTCCCGACAGGAGCGCGCCGGCGGCTGCGCGGAAGGCGTCAGAAAGTTTGAGAGGCCGGCATGAATACTCGAAAAGAACTTCTCCCGACCGGCGGATCGCGCCGGCAACGCACCGCTGAAGAGATCGCCGCGGCATCGACGTTCGACTATCCGGCCACCCAGCTCGGTGTATCCGGCAATATCACGGTCTACTACGATCCCTCGCTTGGACCGCCGGGGCTGGCGCTTGCTCAGCAGTTATTGAACGCGATTGTCGGGCCTTACTTGGATATGCAGTCGTTCTTCGGGGTCACGGGAAGTGCGGCCGACGTCATCGTCGCCCCGCTGAGCGGAAACAACGATGGCACCGGCGGCGCATACCACTACGGTTGCGACTTCACGTCTGGCGGCGTGCTCTACCTCGACGCGACGTTCGCGAACACGACCGTCAACGCGCTCGATCTCGAGGTAGGGCTCTACGTCGCCGAGTTGAGCGAGTGCTTCATGGGTCTGCAAGCCGGCGGATGGGGCTGCGGCTCGAGCAACGGTGAAGGCCTATCTCGTTTTTGCGCCGAGGTTGAGACACCCGCGGGCACGCTCGACGCATTTGCCACCGGGCCCGCATGGGCGAAGGCCGGCTATCCCGATTGGATCTCGCAGACCGAAACAACCGATCAAGACTCGGTCTCAACCGGCTGCGCTATCGTCTATCTCTATTGGCTGCGCTCGCTCGGCTACACGATACCGAACATCGTGCAGGCCGCAGGCACAACGCTCTCCGCGAACTACACGACGTTGACGGGCAAGACCACTGCCTATCAGGATCTGCGCGCGGCTGTCTCGGCGCTGACCGTCAACTCGGACAATCCGTTTGTCTCTTGACCACATCGCAAGCCTGTAGTCACACCGCGGCGCGGCGCCCGAACTCGAGCGCCGAGGACCGCCTCATCGCGTAAGAGAAGCGGCGACCGTGCCGTCGCTCGCATGGAAAAACCTGATCGAGGACCGAGGACGGCTTGCGGTCGCGCTCGCCGGCATCATGTTCGCGGTCGCGCTCATCGCGATCCAGACCGGCATCTACGCCGGTTTCGTCAAATCAGCCGGCTTGCTCATCGATGAATCGACGGCAGACATCTGGGTCTGCGCGCAAGACATGCGCTACGTCGAATTGACCCTGCCGATACCCTACGCTGATCTGGACAAGGCGCGCCACGTCGCCGGTGTCGCAAGCGCCGAACCGATGGTCGTGCGCACGTCGGCATTCAAAGGACCGCAACATCGACTCGAGTTGGTCCGTGTCGTCGGCTTCGATCCGGACGGCACGCTTTTCCGCCCGGGCCCCGTGAGTGATGCTGACCTGCGTAAATTACGCGCGAAGAACACGTTTCTGGTAGACCGTGCGAATCTGTCGGCGATGAATCTGCACGGAATTGGCGACACCGGCGAGATCGGAGACACGACGCTTCGTCTGGTGGCGCTGACGCAAGGCACGCAGCCGATCGTCTCGGCTACGTTGATCTATACGTCGCTGCCGAACGAACGGACATACTTGCAGCTTGGACCGGCGATTGATACGAAGTCGTTCAACCCCTTGGCGGCATATTTCGGCTTTCCGGTCGGCGCGCTCGACACGCTCGGCCCCGATACGTCCTTGAGCTACGTGCTGATACGCGTCAAGCCCGGCGCGGACATCGCAAAAGTACAGAGGGACTTGGAGCGCGCGCTTCCCGGCACCGACGCGTATACGAAAATGCAGATGGGTGACGTCACCAAGACGTACTGGGAAAAGCGCACAGGTCTCGGCTTCATTCTCGGTCTTGGCGCCGTCGTGGGCATGATCGTCGGCATGGCCGTCGTCGGCCAGATCCTCTACACGTCGGTCTCCGATCATATCCGCGAGTACGGCACGATGAAAGCCATGGGCGCATCCGACTGGACGCTGCACAAGATCATCATCACGCAGGCTGTGCTCATGGCCGTCGTCGGCTTCTTACCCGGCATTCTCGTGAGCGAATGGGTCGCGGCGTTCGCCATGGCGCAGCGCGGGCTGCTCGTTTTGATCTCCCCTGCGGTCGCGCTGCAGGCGCTTGCGATCACGGTGGGCATGTGCGTGCTATCCGCCGTATTCGCGATGCAGCGCGTGACGCGTGTCGATCCCGCGATCGTGTTCAAAGCATGAGCACGGCGATGCGGGCGCGCGGGTTACACAAAGTGTATGGCTCGGGGCATGCGCGCGTTTGCGCGCTTCAGGACGTCTCACTCGATGTCACGGGCGGTGAGGTGCTCGTGCTCATGGGCCCGTCGGGCTCGGGCAAGACGACGCTGCTCTCCGTGCTCGCGGGAATCCTCACGCCGACGACCGGCTCTGTGTACGTCGACGATACGGAAATCACCGCGCTGACGCGGCGAGACGCTGCGGATTTCAGACGGCGCCATTTCGGCTTTGTCTTCCAAGGGTTCAATCTGTTCGGGGCATTGAGCGCGCGCGAGAACGTGGAGCTGGCGCTGCACCTGAAAGGCGTTCGCGGCGCCGCGGCGCGCGATCAGTCGCACCATCTCTTACAGAGCGCTGGAATCGGTCACCGTGCAGGTTCGCATCCGCGCGATCTCTCAGGCGGCGAGAAGCAACGCGTCTCGATCGCGCGCGCGCTTGCGTGCGATCCAAGCGTCGTCTTCGCGGATGAGCCGACGGCATCGCTTGATTCCGAGAGCGGTCATGCGGTGATCGCCCTGTTGCGGGCACTGGCGAAAGAGCGCGGGTGCACGGTGTTCATCGTGACGCACGATAGCCGCATTGCCGACGTCGCTGATCGCGTGGTCTACTTGAGCGATGGGGCGCTAGCGGAACCTGCGGCTCGATAGCCGCCAGCCCTCACCGTAGTTGCGTGGCGCCCATGTGCGCGAACAGCGCCGATGTGAAGCGCGCCGGCTGTTCCACCATCGGCAAGTGGCCGCATTTGGTGACCCGCACGAACGTGGCGTCTTTGACGTGTTCGCTCAAGCACGCCCAATCGGTGCAGTCGCTGACCTTGTCGTCGTCGCCCCAGACCAAGAGCGTGCTGACTTCGAGCTTTCTCAGCATGACCGCGACGTCGAGCGACTGCGCCTCTCGCAGCAGACGGATCATATTTGCCAGATGCCGCCGGTCGAGAAACAGCCGGAAAGCGTGCTCGATCCGTTCGTCGGCGATCCGCGACCGATCGTGGAATAACCCGCGAGCGACATCGAACGCGATGCTCCTCGTGAGTTTCCCGAAGGACGCGATGCCGAGAGTTCTGCCGCCCATGGCCGGAGCACCGCTTAAGACGAGCGTTTCGACGCGGTGCGCATTGTTAACAGTGTATAGGAGGGCGACCGCGGAGCCCAGCGATGCGCCGAGAATCGTGGCGCGCTCGATCGAGAACTGGTCGAGCATTTCCCCGAGTTCAACCGCCGCTGCTGCGATGGAGCTGTGCGTCACCGCGATCGGATCGCGCATGGTCACACATGGGTAGCCGGCGGCGATCAATGCGTCGCGGACTTCTATCCAGATCCAATCGCCCGCCACCAGGCCTGAGAGCATGATGATGGGAGTCCGTGCCATGCGGCCTGGATAGTAGGTGAACGCGTCAGCGTCATAGACGCGGCGAGCCATGCGCCACGGATTCGAATGCCCGTCGGGAGCCACCTTGACGCAATGAAAGTCGCGCGACGTCGAGCGCACAATGGTTCGATCCGGCGTTGGTGAACGCTCTTTTCGTCCTAGGCTGAATACATTGGAGGATATTATGGCGCAGCGGACGGCCTTTCTCGGCAAGCTCATCGGCATCTACTGTATTCTCGCTGCAATCCCGATGGGAATAAACAAGCAAGCCACCATTCAGATGGTGACGGCTCTCGTTCACGACGCCCCGTTGCTGTTCTTCTTCGGTTTGATCGTCGTCGCCGCCGGTTTGGCGCTGATACTGAGCCACAAAATCTGGTCCGGCGGCGCACTTCCGGTCATCGTCACGATCGTCGGTTGGCTCACGCTGCTGAAGGGGCTGGCTTTCCTGTTCTTTCCGCCGCCGGCATCGGTCGGGATTGTCGTGTGGGGATCAGCGTACGAGCAGTTCTTCTATGCAGATGTGGGAGCAGCTCTGCTGCTCGGTATCTATCTGACATACGCGGGGTTCAAACATCGATGATGCGTCACGGACGCGAAAACGAAGTTTAGCTCAAACAAGCTAACCTTTGCAAACGGTTATTCCCGTTTCGTCGCGTTTCAAACCATGTTTGCAAAAGGCGCGCCAAGGGAATCAGCGTTGACGGGACCGGAGTCACGCTGACATCCGGAGCTTGGAG
Organism: Candidatus Eremiobacteraceae bacterium; assembly: GCA_035295225.1. Classification (NCBI taxonomy): domain Bacteria; kingdom Bacillati; phylum Vulcanimicrobiota; class Vulcanimicrobiia; order Candidatus Eremiobacterales; family Candidatus Eremiobacteraceae; species Candidatus Eremiobacteraceae bacterium. Next base: position 46,707 of record DATGJI010000060.1, read on the forward strand.
GAGCATAAAAAATGGCAAACCTGCTTTGGACGATTATCGTGATCTTGTTCGCGCTCTGGCTTATCGGCCTTGTCGCGCATATCGGCGGCGGTCTGATCAATCTCTTGTTGGTTGTCGCCCTCGTGATCTTCGTGATCAACCTGCTTACTGGGCGGCGAACCGTGGCCTAGATCCCAGATATCGTGCCGACTCCGCGCGGTGTTGTCCGCCGCGCGGAGCCGTCTCGACAGATCCCGTGACAACGGGAATGAAGAAATCGTCAAGAGAAATGCAACGTCGCGCGTCTTCTACATGCGCCGACGTAGCTCAGTTGGTAGAGCGGCGGTTTTGTAAACCGTTGGTCGGGGGTTCAAGTCCCTCCGTCGGCTTATCCGATCAGGCGACCGCAGGACGCCAACTGCGCTATCCTAAATCGCAACGGGATGCTAGTCCCGATTCTCGAGACAGATCGTCTTAAGCTCCGCGGCCATCGGCTCGAAGACTTCGAAGCCTGTGCAGCAGTCTGGGCGGATCCAGCTGTCGTTCGTTACATATCCGGCAAACCGTCAACGCGAACGCAAAGCTGGCTGCGAATGCTCGCGTATGGCGGCCACTGGCAGCACGTGCCGTTCGGATACTGGGCCGTTGAGGAGAAGAAGACGGGCCGTTATATCGGGGACGTCGGATTCGCCGATTTCAAACGCGACACCATCGAGCGCATGCGCGACGTACCCGAGGTCGGTTGGGTTCTTGCATCGCAGGTGCATGGGATGGGTTACGCCACTGAGGCGGTTCACGCGGCGGTCGCCTGGGCCGACCAGAAGATCGACGCGCCGCGAACCGTCTGCATGATTGATCCGGAAAACCTCGCGTCGCTGCGAGTGGCCGAGAAAATCGGTTACGAGGCCTTCGAACGCGGACTCTTCAACGATGCGCCGACCGTCTTTCTGCAACGCGCTCGGCTGATGACGTCCCAAAGAACCTAACGCGACGCGTTCATTCGCTCGAATATCTGCGCGCGTTCCTTGCCGGAAGCCGCTGCCGCCTGCTCCGAAAACCCGTAGGTGATCTCTTCGCTGCCGGCCTCCAACTGCGCCATCGCCGCCTCGATGAACTCATCCAACGCCATGAATTGCGTGTGCGTGCCCGGACCCCCAAGATCGGTGTTTAGCGCGGGCGGTGCCACTTCGACGACCGCGATCGGGGTCGCGGCGAGCTGCCGGCGCAAGCTCAGCGTGAACGAGTGGAACGCCGCCTTCGTTGCGCAGTAGACCGGTACGGCCGCAAGCGGCACGAACGCCAATCCCGACGTGACATTCACGATCGCGGGATGCTGCTGCGTGCGAAGATACGGGATGAGCAGCGAACACAGATGTACCTGTGCCTCGAAGTTGATCGCGATCTCTTCGTGCGTGTGTTCCCATGATTCCGGCGCGGTGAGATCGATCCGGCGTTGAACGCCGGCATTGTTCACAAGCACGTCGAGCTGCGGGAACTCTCGAATCACCCATTCGACGAGTTCAACGCGCGCGGCCGCGGTCGAGAGATCGCATGCTCGCGTGCGTACGCCCGGAAGCGCGGTCTCGATCTCGCGCAGCTTGCTCTCGCGACGGCCGCACACCACGACCGAACTTCCAGCCTCGGCGAAGCGGCCGGAAAGGGCACGGCCGATGCCCGAACCTCCGCCGGTGATGAGAACGGTATGACCTGCAAGCTCCATGATGTCGGCGGTTTGCCACCCGCGCATATGGGCCTGCCGATCGGTCGCATGGCAGTAGCACGGCACCCGGGGTGGCATGGTTCCGGCCCTCAGAACGCCGAACGCGACGAGCACAATGCGAAAAATATTGATCGTCGCGCTGTTCGCGGCGTTGTGCAGCCCCGCGCGCGGCGCGGATACCCCGATGTTCCGCGGAGACCTCGATCACACCGGCGTCTACGATTCTCCGCCTGTAGCCCAAGCGGCACACGTGAAGTGGGCCTTCCACACGCGCGGCTATGTGAACTCGTCGCCGGTCGTGGCGAATAGCGTCGTCTATGTCGGCAGCGCCGACGATAATATGTACGCGCTCGACGAAACAACCGGCAAATCGCTCTGGCATTTCAAGACAGGCAGCCGAGTCGTTTCGTCACCTGCGATCTGGAGGAGCGCCGTCTATTTCGGCAGTTACGACGGCAACTTTTACGCGCTGAGCGCAAACGATGGCAAGCTCCTTTGGAAGTTCAAAACCGGTGGGGAGCGCCGATTCGAAGGCACGCATCTCCATGGCTCGCAGCCGGTGGACGAGACCATGCCCGATCCGTTTGATGTGTATCTCTCATCGCCGGCGATCTGGCATGAAACGGTGTATTTCGGCAGCGGCGACGGCCACGTGTACGCCCTGAACGCAAAGACCGGCGAAAAACTTTGGAGTTTCAAGACCGGCGACATCGTCCACGCATCACCGGCGATCGATAACGGCACACTTTTTGTGGGGAGTTGGGATAGTTACTTCTATGCGCTCGACGCGCTGAGCGGCAAAATGCGATGGCGCTTCAAGACCGGCGTGGATCCCGACATCCACAATCAGGTCGGCATCCAATCATCGGCGGCGGTCATGGACGGCACAGTGTTCTTTGGCTGTCGCGACTCGCATCTCTATGCCCTCGACGAACAGACCGGAGACAAGAAATGGTCGCTCGACATGCACGGGTCGTGGGTGATCGGGTCGCCGGCGGTTCGCGACGGCAAGGTGTACTTCGCGACATCGGATAGCGGGCTGTTCTATGCGGTCAACGCCGGCGACGGGTCCATAGTATTCTCCGAGGATTTCCACGGCTGGCCGGAATTTGCGTCGCCGGCGGTCGCTGGAGACATGCTGTATCTCGGCTCCTGGCGAGGCGTGCTCACAGCGATCGATCTGACGAAGCGGCAGACGGCGTGGTCGTTTCAGACGGATGCTTCAAAACGCCTTGGGCCGGATCTCACCAAAGCCGACGGCAGCCCCAACTACGCCCCGGCTTACGCCTCCGATTTTTACGACGACTTGATCACGGGATTCGCGCGGATGATGACCGTGGGCGCATTTCTCTCTTCACCCGCGATCGACGACGGCGTGATCTTCGTCGGAAGCACCGATGGCAACGTCTACGCACTCGATTAAGGCAGCAAGCGGCGGGTACCTAATACCTCGTGACTTTGAGCAATTCTATTCTCACCACGCTGTGAGCGTGCAGTGACTGCGGTCACACGCCGTGCGGTCCTCACGGGGCCGATAGTACAAGCATAGACTACCGGTACGCCGGGCCAGCCGAGGCGTCTCCGACAGATAGGCTCGGATGTCGATCTCTCAACGTCTCTACCTCGTCCTCGGGATCATGGTGCTCCTGATCAGCGCCGAATTGACCGCGCTCGTCTTCACCATCCACACGCTCTCGGCCGTTCGCGCCTACGTGGGCGGCGAAGGCCTCTGGTCGAAAGCTCAAAAGGACGCGGTCTATCACCTCGAGGCATACGGCCGCACGCGGGATCCCAAAGAATACGCCGCCTATAGGTCGTTGCTCGGCGTCTCGCTCGGCGACCGTGCGGCGCGTCTGGAGATGTCAAAGCCGAATCCCGATTGGAACAAGGAGTATCAGGGCTTCCTTCGCGGCGGCAATAATCCAAGCGACATCCCAGGCATGATCGCGCTTTTCCAGCGCTTCAACCGCATTAGCTATATCTCCGACGCGATCGCGGACTGGACGGAAGGCGATTCGCTGCTCAGCCAGATCCAAGGTCTCGCGACGCAGCTGCACGCTCAGATCACCTCGGGGCAACCGCCGCGGACCGCCGCCAAGACGCTCGCGCAGATCGGCGACGTGAACGCGAGCTTGACCGTTGTCGAAGATCGTTTCTCCTCAACGCTCGGCGACGGCTCGCGCTGGATGACCGGCCTCATCCTCACGATACTTTTCGCGGCCGCGCTCACCGTCGAACTGAGCGGCTTGCTGCTCACCGCATCGGTGACCCGCCGCATCTCCGTGCGCCTCAAAGCGATGCTGCGCGCGGCGGATCAGATCGCGCGCGGCGATTACCGAATCGATCTCGATACGCAAGCGCCCGACGAACTCGGCCGTCTAGCGTCTGCATTCACCGACATGGCCCACGATATCGAGACTGAGCAGCGTCGCGCCGCCCACGCGGCCAAGACGGCAGAAGCAGCGCTGCGCGAGGCGCAGCGCGTCGCCCACATCGGCAGCTTAGATTGGGATATCCGAAGAGACGTCTTCACGTGTTCAAAAGAACTGCGCCGCCTGCTTGAAATGCAGCCGACGATGGCGACGTCGACGTTCACGACGTTCATCGCGGGCATCTATGCGGAAGATAGGCAGAACGTCGCGGCAGTGCTGCGCTCGGCGTGCGCGTTGCGCGAGCCGTTCAGCGTGGACTTTCGCGTCGCGATGCCGGGTGGAGCGGTGCGCTGGCTCTGCGCACAGGGTACAGTGGAAGAAGATTCCACGGGGGATCCTGTTCGACTCATGGGCACGGCTCTGGATATCACGGAGCGCAAACGCTCTCAAGACCGGCTGGAGTATCTCGCGCAGCACGACTCACTCACCGGATTGCCCAATCGGATGCTGCTGTTCGACCGCCTGCGCCAGGCAATCGCTCTCGCGCGCCGTGCTGATTGCAGCGGTGCGTTGCTCTTCCTCGACCTCGACAACTTCAAAGAACTCAATGACACGCTCGGACACGCCGCGGGCGATCGGCTGCTCGTGCTCGTCGGCGAGAGGCTGCGCGCGGGCGTGCGCGAGATCGACACCGTAGCCCGTTCCGGCGGCGACGAGTTCTTGATCGTGCTCAATTCCCTGGCGTCGCCCGAGGCATGCAGGCTCGTCGGCAACGCGGTCTTGCGTGCTTTTTCCGATCCGTTCACACTGGACGGGAACGACATCCGCGTGACCGCAAGCGTCGGCATGGCGATATTCCCGCAAGACGGCGATGACGCCGAGGCATTGGTTCGCCAAGCCGACCTGGTCATGTACAAATCCAAGCGTCGCGGCACTCGGCAACACGAGGCGCAGCTCGGATCCGCCTGATTTAACGCTCGAAGCTCTTCAAAATTCGACGCTCAACCTGGCGCGCAAGATCTTGTGATCGGCCGCGCCGTAGTAGACGTCGTAGACGCCGTCGGAGATCACGTCGAGTCCGGTCGGGAAGACGACGTTGTCGACGATGCCGACGCTTTCGTCGATGGTAAGCGGCACGATCAAGGGTTCGGGCGAGCGGTAGAGTACGCGATGCGGTTGATGCAGGTCGTGAATGACGATACCGGCGCTATACGTTCGCTTGGGATCGTGGTCGGGGCCATGACTGTCCACCGCGTGGAAGATCGAGAGCCAACCCGCGCGGGAACGGACGGGAGGCGTGCCGGCGCCGTTCTTCAGCTTTCCCCATTCAGAATCGACGGGAAGGACGCGGACGGTCTCACGCGGATAGCGCAGATTCTCCAGATCTTCGAGCACGCTCTCGGCGGACATGTAGGCGATCCACATCGATTCCCTGTCCGCCGGATCGAGTTGAAGAATCGTCGAGATCGGCGCTTGGCCGTTCACGCTGAACGGAAGCATCGGCCGATGATACATCGCAAATGAAAGGACGCCGGCGGGCGAATAGACCGGTTCGGGAAAGAACGCGGCATCCTTATTGTCGAGCGCGTTGAGCGCACCGTCCGCGAACAGCACCGGACCGAGTTTCTTCCATTGGTAACCGTCATCTGATGTCGCTAACGCGATGCGCGGCCCCTGTCTGCCGAACGCCGCGTAGGCCATGATGTACTTGTCGAGCTTCGGGATGAACGTGACGCGCGCGTCTTCGCAGCCGAATCCGCCCGGCTCCGATCTGAGTTCGTAGTCGGTCTCCGGGTGGACGATGACGCCGAGGCGCTCGAAATGACCGCCCGAAGATGTGCCTTCTCGCGCTAACCCGATGCGCGACACATTGCCTTGCGCGACTTTACGCGGATAGAGAAGCAATTCGCCCTGACGGCTTCTCGCAACACCGGGATTGATGACGCCCCATGCTTCCCAATCCGAACCATCGGATGACAGCACGACCCCGTGGCGCTCGAAGTCGACTTGCACTGGTTCAGCGGGATTTATCTTGCGTTGATACATCTTATGCTTGCGGCCATGATTTCATACATTGCGCATACGACGATGTGGGACCGAATCCCGGTCGGGATGCACATATTGTGAGCCTAGCCTCAGGGAAAGAGAATATATCCCGACACCGGCGGTAGGAGTGACGGTGCGGCCGGGCCGTTGACGCGGATGGTGCCGCCGTCGAACGGATCCGACCCGGTCACCGCCAGCGTATGGGTGTAATTGTCGTATCCGCGCGCAAGCGCCGCGGTCTTCATGGGATTCACGATCGCCACGCACGGACCGGCGAGAACGCCCGACAGATAGCACGCTGCATATTCGCGCGCGAAGACGCCGGATGGGGTCATGAGTCCGGATATGTCCGTGGGTTGAGGCGCGACGGGGTCAAGCGCGACGAGGTGCGTCTCTTTGTTCTGCCGGAAATTGCTTCCCGTGAGCCACGGCTGCTTCAGGGACGCCTGCGCCGGCTGATACGTGAGCAAGAACGAAGCGAGCTGATACATGCGCTCGGGGATGGCCGCCGCCGCGTCGGTGCCGTTTTCGTAATCGCCGCTGCAAAACCAATTCTTGCCGGTCGCCATGATCGCGATTTCGGCAGTCTCCTGCGCCGTCCAAGCGCTTTCGGCCGGACCCGGATTCACGCCCGAGCCTTCGGTGTCGGCGTAGCACTCCTCGGTCATCTCGCCCCACACGGCGAAAGCGAGCGCGATGCCCGGGCTGATCCGATGTCCGCCGTTCGGCGACGGCGTGTAGAGCGCGTTTGCGAGAATCGCAAGTCCCGTGCGCTGCTCGAATGCCGCATACATCTGCGCGGTCGCGTGCGTCCATTCATATTCGTCGAAGCCTGTGTGCCCTGCGTTGTTGCACGGTCGAGCCGCGAACTTACGCAGATCGTCGACGCTATCGGCATCGACATAGTCGGCGTGGTAGCCGCTCTCGTCAACGACGTTTCGCGCTTGCGCGATCCAGAGTCGCAAGAGATGCGTCGAGTGCGGGTCCGTCAGGTAAATGGTCTGGCCTGCATACGCGCTCGTGATCCGATTGCCGCCGCAATCGTGCGCGAACGTCGTCTCATCCGATGTGAACAGGGCGTCGCTAGCGTGCAGAATCGCAACATCGCTGTACCAGCCGACGCGCTCGCCTGCGGCCGCCGCAAGATCAGATTCCGTTGGGCTGCTCGGTTCATCTGCCGTGAGGTACGCGCTCATCGACTGCCAGGACACTTTCGTCCGATGCCCGTCCTGTCCGATGTCCTCGAAGTTCGACAAATGAGTCATCGCGATCGTCTGCGGTGCATTGCGACTGCTGTGCAGCGGCGCTGCGGGCCGAACGGCCGAGATCGTATGCGGGAGCGTGGTTGCTTCGCACCCTGCCAGCGCAAATACGAGGACGAAGACGATATAGCCGTGTTTTGGCATGTGCATCTTTCGCGGAAAAGAAATTGATCCGATTCGCTTTTTGCGGATGCGGCAGACCGCGACCCTTGGGCGCTTAAGCCTAATGCCTGATGCCAAACGGTAACCGAAGGCAAATACGATGACGTCATACGCATTTGCGCCCGAGGTTCGCACGACCAGCCTGTCCCGTAGATTGCAATTCACGCGCTCTGGTACCGCAGGGTCCATCCATACGATGGAGACATCGCTTGCGCCGAAATATACGGCGTGATATGCTGTGAATGCCTAATAAATGGCTATTCTTGGAGAGCGGCCTTGACGATGATCGAAGGACCTGATCTGGACGAACTGGATATCCGTTTGCTCGATGCGTTGCAACGCAACGCGCGCACGACGTTCGCAGAACTTGGCGCTCTCGTGGGCCTGAAGGCACCATCGGTGCACGATCGGGTGAAGCGTTTGGAAGCGCGCGGCTACGTGCGCCGCTACGCCGCGCAACTCGACGGTCCGCGTCTCGGCCTCGCGCTAACGGCTTTCGTGAGTTGTTTTACATCCGCCGAGACCAAGTATGACGAGTTCACCGCGAACGTCTCCGCGATGCACGAAGTCTGCGAAGTCCACAGTGTCGCCGGTGAAGAGACGTATGTCTTGAAAGTGCTCACGCGTTCCACAACGCATCTGGACGACTTTCTCGCTCGCCTCAAGCAGATTCCGGGGATGGTGCGCACGCGAACCACCATCGTGCTCTCCTCGCCGTTCGAACGCGGCGGCCTCGAGCTCACCCAGGCCGCAGAATCGCAGCCGCGGCGCTTGCGCAGCGTCCGCTGATCGCGCGCCGGCCGCGTACGAATCTCACACTCACCTCATGAGGAATCGATGACCGCCGTTAACGCAGCATCCGCCGCAGCCGAAGAACCGATCGTCGCGCTCAAACCGCCCGTCGGACCAGAAGCCTTCGAGTACAAGAACCTTCGTCAGGGCGAGTTTTGGCGCCATATCCCCGCTTACGAAGCCGTGGACGAGAAAACGTTCTCGGACCACATCTGGCAAGGCCGCCACTCCGTCAAGACGCCCGACGAGTTGCTGAGCACGATCCAAAAGCTCGCATCCCCCGAATTTATCGAAGACGCCAAGCGCGGCTTCATGCGCGCGCCGATGCAGGTGCGCGTCTCGCCGTATATGATATCGCTCATCGACTGGAGCGACCCATATGGCGATCCGATCCGCACGCAGTTCATCCCGCTTGCATCGCGCCTGCTGCCCGATCATCCGCAGCTTTCGCTCGACTCGCTGCACGAACAAGAAGATGCGCCCGTGCCGGGGCTCACGCATCGCTACGTGGACAAGGCGCTCTTCCTGCCGCTCAACGTCTGCCCGGTCTATTGCCGATTCTGCACGCGCTCGTATGCGATCGGCGGAGATACGGAAACGGTCGAAAAGGCCGTGCTCGCCACCGATCCCAAGAAATGGGAGCGTGCGTTCAAGTACATCGAGTCGCGTCCGGAACTTGAGGATATCGTCATCTCCGGCGGCGACACATATCAGCTCTCCGCGAAGAGCCTGAAAGCTATCGGCGAACGGCTGTTGGCCATGCCGAACGTCCGGCGCATGCGTTTTGCCACCAAAGGACCGGCGGTGTTGCCGAGCAAGATCCTGACCGACGTCGCGTGGACCGATGCGCTCACGTCTATCGTCGACCAAGGACGCAAGCTCGGCAAAGACGTTATGCTGCATACACATTTCAATTCGCCAAACGAAATCACGTGGGTCACGGAGAAGGCTATGCGCTTGCTGTTCGAGCGCGGCATCATGGTGCGCAATCAGAGCGTTCTCATCCGCGGCGTGAATGACGACGCGAAGACCATGCAGCTGCTCGTCAAGCGCCTCGGATATTTGAACGTGCATCCATACTATGTGTACATGCACGACATGGTGAAGGGCGTGGAAGACCTGCGCACCACCATTCAGACAGCGGTCGACATCGAGAAATTTGTCCGCGGTTCGACCGCCGGATTCAACACACCGCTGTTCCTTTGCGACGCACCCGGCGGCGGCGGTAAACGCGATCTGCACAGCTACGAATACTACGATCCGGAGAACGGCATCGCTGTCTACACCGCGCCAAGCGTCAAGCCGGGGAAGACGTTCCTCTACTTCGATCCGATCGACAAGCTGCAGCCCGAAGCGCAAGCCCGCTGGCGCGACGAGAACATGCAACGCGAGATGATCGAAGCCGCCCGCGCAAAAGCCTTGTAGGGCGGACCTTTACGGTCCGCCGGCGGGCCATAAAGGCCCGCCCTACATAACGACGGCGGGCCATAAAGGCCCGCCCTACATAACGCCGGCGGGCCGTAAAGGCCCGCCCTACACAGAGAATTGCGCGGGATCGTAGTTCGGACGCTTCGGCCGCGGCTCGTCCTTCCACCACGCGCTGTAGCGCGCAAGCCAATCGAAGTTCTCGTAGATGTACGGGTTGCCGGCCAACGTGCGCTGCCGCTCGACGAACGGCTGGATCATGGCCCACCGCGTCCGAAGCAGCAGCCCGACCGCATCGACGATCAGCGAAGCATCAAGCACCTCACGCCGGGCGAGACACGCAATCGTCTCGATGAACTGGGCGACGACGAACAGAGCGCGCTCGTCAGCGGATCCGGGGAATTTCTCGCGCAGATCGATATCCGTCGGATAGCGCTCGTTGACGCCGGCCAGTTCGTAGAACGCGGCCACCACCTCGGGCGATGAAAGTCTATCGATCGCTTCGATGAGCGCAAGCGCGTTACGCTCGTGCTCGATCTGCCGCGTCTGACGCGCCATCATCATCGTCGTGAACACGACGGCCGCGAGCGCGACGAGCGTCGAGAGCAGCGGGAGAAGGACGTCGACGGAGATCATCGGTATCGAGGTTGGGCCGACGTGAAGTCGGCCCCTTCAGACGATCCTTCAGATCAGACCGCGGCGAAACGCTTCAACCGCGGCTTGCGTCCTGTCCGCGACCGAAAGTTTTTCCAATATATCGCGGATGTGGCCCTTGACGGTGCCCAAACCGATCGAAAGGTTCGCCGCGATTTCCGCGTTCGACTTGCCGCCCGCGATCAGTTCCAAGACCTGCGTCTCCCGTTCGGTCAGCGGCGAAAGGGTCGCTCGAGCAGGCATGAGCGGGCGGCCGAATCCACGCAGCACGACGTGGGCGACGAGAGGATCGAAGTACACGCCGCCCTCGGCTGCGATTCTGACCGCGTCGAGCACACGCTCCGGGCGCGATGCCTTCAGGCAGTATGCATCGGCGCCGGCGGCAAGGGCTGCGATCACCTCGTCTTCAAGATCGTGCATCGTGAGGATGACGACGTGCGTCTTCGGCTGCGCGTGGCGGATCCGGCCGGTGAGCGCGATACCGTCTTCGCCAGGCAAGCCGATATCGACGACCGCGACGTCGGGCGCGAGTGCCGTGGCTAACTCAAATCCGCTCGGACCGTCCGCCGCTTCGCCGACGACCTCGAATCCGCCGTCGCGCGCAAGCGCGGTCACAAGACCCGCACGCGTCAAGGCATGGTCTTCGACGACGATGACCCGGATACGATCAGGCACGCGGTGCGTCGATCGGAAGCGGAAGAAGCACGGTGAAGCGGCTGCCCCGCGGCGTCGCCGGTTCGTATGTGGCGCGGCCGCCGTGACTCTCGGCGATCCGTCGTACGATGTACAAACCGAGTCCCGACCCGGCTCCGTGGCGTGCACCGGGAGAGAACCGTTGGAACAACGTCGCTCGCTGCGCCTCCGGAATCCCGAAGCCGTCATCCTGGATCTGCAAAACCGCTTGACCGCCGTCGTCCTTGACAGAGACGGTGACGTGCCCGCCGCTCTGCGTCGACGCTACCGCGTTTGCGAGCAAGTTGACGAGCATGCGGCGCAGCTCGCTCTCGTCTCCGGAGATCGAGCGCGCGACGTCGCCGGGCACGCGGCTGACGCTCACTCCATTGTCGCGAGCGAGCGGTTCCAGCTCTGCGATGACATCGTTCGTGAGGACGCCGAGATCGACGAGAGTTCGCGTCGGAGACTGTTCGCCCGATTCGTACTTGGCGACCATCAGCAGAGTTTCGGCGAGCCGCTGCAGCTCATCATTGGAATCGATCGTGCGCCGCAGTATTTCGACGTACGCCGGCGGCAGGTCGCCGAACGCGCCGTCAAGCGCCTGCCGCATCGTCACGCGGGCGGCGGCAAGCGGCGTGCGAAGATCGTGCGAAAGCGCGTAGACGATATCGCGGATGACCTCGCTGCGCTCGACGGCGGCTCCATTTGCCGTCTCGAGCTGTTCGTTCTTCGCGGCGAGCTCCATGAAAAGGTCCGCCTGCGCGATCGCGGCGGCCGCTTCATCGGCAAACGTCTGCGCGACGGTCGACATCTCCGCGTCGAACGGCTCCTCCGCGTTCTTGCGCAAGACGACGATCAGGCCTTGGCTGTTGGCCTTGCCGCCGAGAGGCACGGCGATACCATGAGCCGCACCCAATGTGTCGAGAGCGAATCGGCTCATCGGGTCCGTGGCGGCGAGCACGGCGACTTGACCGGATTCCCTCACGCGCGTGAGCATCGAAGCGAGTTCCGGCGCCGGTCGCGCGCGTCGGAGATCGACGTCGCGCACTCCGCTCTCCGCGAGGTATTGTTCCTCGGCGAACGAGCCCGCGCCGCGCGCGAAGACCACAGCCGCATCCGCCTGCAAGACACGTAACGATTCGCGCGCGATCGCGCGCAGCACGATCTCGCGATTGACCGACGTGCGCATGACCTCAAACGACTCGCGCAGCGTCCGCTCGCGCTGTACCTGCCGTTGCCGCACTTCGATCTCGGCGACCGAGCGGGCCGCGCGCTGCGTTCCGATACTGAGCGCGCCCACAAGGATGCACGACATCGCGGCCAGCACGCGGTTCTCAACGGCGATGCGGTCCCAATGGCCCTCGTGGTATGCGTTATACCAGCCCGCGATCGCGTTCGCGATGAGCGCCGCGAGGACGATCCGAATCGTGAGGCGCCGGTCGAACGCGAAGCTCGTGAGCGCTATAGGCGCGTTCAAGAGTATTGCCGCGATGAACAGTTGCGGTGTGAACATGTCGATCGCAAACGCCGTAAGCAGCAGCACGGCGCATGCGATCGGGATGTATTGCGGCTTCAAGGCCGAGCAGGTTCTGTGCGGGGTTCATAGCAGCCTCCGGGGGAGCGCTGCCGCGGCGCGCGAACGACTGAACCGTGGAGCGAGAATCCGTTCGCGAGAAACCGGACGTGCTCTTACGGCAGCTAGCCTCATCGCCTCGCTTGACCGTCTATCTGTCCGCCGCGTCCGGCAGCGGCAAGACGCGCCGGCTCCTGACGGAAGCGCGCGAGCTGTCCGCTCGCGGGGTTCGCGTCCTCATCGGATGGATCGAAACCAAGGGAAGGCCGAACCTCGCCGAGCTCTGCAACGGGCTCGAGAAGCTGCCTGCGCGCACGGTCGATATCGGTGCGAGCAGGTTTGCGGAGTTCGATCTCGCGGCCGCCCTAGCGGCGAAGCCGGATGTCATCGTGCTCGATGAACTCCCCCACACGAATCTTCCGGGTTCGCCCAACGCGAAGCGCTGGCAGGACGCAAACGCGCTCCGGGCCGGCGGCATCAGCGTTATGACGGCGTTCAATGTGCAGCATCTTGAATCGGTCGCGCCCACCGCCGAACGATTGCTCGGTTTTCCCATCCGCGAGATCATCCCCGATTCGTTCCTCGCGGGCGCCGATGAGGTGATCGCGCTCGACGTCTCTCCGGAACAACTCGCCGAACGCGTGCGCGCCGGTTTGATCGTGCGCCCAGAAGACGCGGACGCAGCGCTCTCCGGAGCATTCCGGCCCGCGACGCTGCGCGCGTTGCGCGAACTTCTCATGCGGACCATAGACGATCTGACGATACCCGCGGTGGAGGCGCGCCGGGTATCGACGGCAGTGCTTTTCGCGCCGCGCGGAGCGGATGTGCTCCGCGTCATGCGCAGGGCATCCGAGGTGGCGAACGCGCTGGACCTGGCGCTCGAGGTCGCGGTCGAACGGCAATCGGAGAACGACGGGGTGCAACGCGCCGTCCGTGAGGCCGGCGCACAACTCATCGCGTGGCCGCAAACGACGGACGGGCGTCCGAGCGATGCCGTCTCCGCGTCGCTCGTCGTCGTGCCGCATGGTCAATTGGCAGAACGCTTGGTCGCGGGCGCCGTCGATCGCGACATCTTCGTCGTTGGACAAGAACCGCCGGCGGGCCAGGCGTCGAGTTTTGACATCCACCCGCTCGCACAGACGGCGGGCGACAGGATGCGGGTCGGCTACGGCCGGCTCACGATCTATCTCGGCGCAAGCGCCGGCTGCGGAAAGACGTATGCGATGCTCGATCGCGCGCACGAGCTTGCCGCCGCGGGCGTTGACGTCGTCGGCGCGTTTGTTGAAACGCACGGCCGTAAGGAGACCGCCGCGCTTATCTCCGGGCTTGAGATGCTGCCTCGCAAGTGCATCGAGTCGGCGGGCATTCGTCGCGAAGAGCTCGATGTGGACGCCTTGCTCAAGCGAAAGCCTGCCGTGGCGCTCATCGACGAATTGGCGCACACAAACGCCACCGGAAGCATCTTCTCCAAGCGTTATGAAGATGTGCTCAGCGTTTTGCGCTCGGGCATCTCGGTGGTGACGACGCTGAACATCCAGCACCTTGAAGGCCTGGGTGAGGCCGTGGCGCGCCTCACCGGGGTGCGGGTGCGCGAAACCCTGCCGGATCGAATCCTCGATCTGGCTGACGAGGTCATCTTCATCGATTGTCCGCCCGATTTGCTGCGCGAAAGGCTTCGCGCCGGCAAGATCTATCCGGCCGACCGCATCGACCGCGCGCTCAGCAATTTTTTCAGGCCCGAGAATCTCGCCGCACTTCGCGAACTTGCGCTGCGCGAGTCCATCCGCGCCCGCGGCAGACGGCTCGTCCAGTCGGCGATAGCAAGGCTTATCGTCGGCGTCGCCGACCGCGAACGCGACGGCGCGCTCATCCGCCGGTGCGCTGCGCTGGCCGGCCGGCTCGAAGTGGGATTCTCCGTCGCGCACGTCGCCCGTAATGCGCAACATTCGTCGGACGCGCTGACGGCCTTACGGACACTGTGCAGGGATCACCGCGGCCGCTGGATTCTTCAGACCGCAGAAGACCCGGCCCGCGGACTTTTTGAAGCGGCAAAGGCGGACGGCGCCACGACAGTGATGATCGAGGGACCGCGAACGCGTCCCAAACTGTTCGGCGGCCTGTCCTTCGCGCGCCGTCTCTTGAAAGCCGGCGTACAGGACATGCTCGTCCTCACTGGCTACTAAGTGCCTGACCTCTCGTTTTTGAAGGGGGCCGACCGGCGTCAGCCCCTTCAAAAGAATCCATTCGGACTATCCGTTCGGCGGCTTGTCGCCTATGCCGGGCAGGCGTAGGATTGAGCTGCGCCCCGAGGAGGGCGATCCATGCTTGACCTGATTCTCCTCGTCGTCACCTTCATCGGATTTGTTCTGCTCGACCGCTACGCTGCGGCGTGCGAGCGGCTCTGACATGCTCGACCAGATAATCGGTCTCATCCTGTCCATCCTTGCGCTCGGCTATCTCGTATACGCCATGCTGCGCCCGGAGAAATTCTAGTGAGCAACAACCCGTGACCGGCATCGGCTGGCTTCAGGCGCTCGTACTTTTTGGCCTGGTCCTCGTGGCCGTCAAGCCGCTCGGCGCCTTCATGGCTCGGGTCTTTCAGGGCGAGTCGACGTTTCTGACGCCGATCCTCGCGCCTGTCGAGCGCATGATATACCGGTTCTGCGGCGTCGATCCCAAGAAAGAGATGACGTGGTACACGTATCTCTTCGCCACGCTCGCGTTCAGCGCGGTCGGGCTCGTCTATCTCTTCGTTCTGCTCCGTACCCAGGCGTATCTGCCGCTGAATCCGCAGAAATTCGGCAATCTGGCGCCGGATCTTGCGTGGAACACCGCCGTCAGTTTCGTCACCAATACGAACTGGCAGTTCTATGCCGGCGAGAACACGCTCAGCTATCTGTCGCAGATGGTCGGGTTGGCATGGCACAATTTCACGTCGGCCGCCGTCGGCATCGTATTGGCGATCGCGTTCATCCGCGGTATCGCGCGCACGGATCTGCGCACGCTCGGCAATTTCTGGGCAGACATGACCCGTTGCTGTCTCTACGTGCTGTTGCCGATCTCGATCGTCGGCACGCTCTTGCTTGTCTGGACCGGCGTGCCCCAGAACTTCCATCCGTACGAAACGGTGACGTCCATCGACGGCTTCCATCAGGCCATCACAGGCGGCCCGATGGCATCGCAAGAGGTCATAAAAGAACTCGGCACCAACGGCGGCGGCTTCGTCGGGCAGAACTCGGCCGCTCCAAATGAAAATCCGACGCCGCTCAGCGATCTCTTCGAGCTCTGGCTCTTGATGGTGATCGCGGCGTCGCTCACGTATACGTTTGGTCGCATGGTGAAGGACCAGCGGCAAGGCTGGGCTCTCTTGACCGCGATGTCCATTCTGTTCTTCATCGGCCTCACCGTCACGTATGCTTCCGAGTCGGCCGGCAATCCGATCACCCACCAGCTCGGCGTGCTCGGCGCGAACATGGAGGGCAAGGAGGTCCGCTTCGGCGCGGCCGCTTCGGCTCTCTGGGCGGTCGCCACGACAGCGACGTCGTGCGGCGCGGTCAATGCCATGCACGACTCCTTCACGGCATTGGGCGGTCTCATCCCGATGCTCAACATCCAGCTCGGCGAGATCATCTTCGGCGGCGTCGGCAGTGGGCTCTATGGCAAGCTGATCTTCGTCATCCTCACGGTCTTCATCGCGGGTCTCATGGTGGGCCGGACGCCCGAATATCTCGGCAAGAAGATCGAACGGCGGGAAGTGCAGCTCGCGATTCTTTTCATCCTTATAACGCCGCTCTTCACACTGGTCCCCACGGCGATCGCGTCGATCAACCCCGCGGGCCTCGCCACGCTCAGCAATTCGGGCCCCCACGGCTTCTCCGAGATCCTGTATGCATACACATCAGCCACCGGCAACAACGGAAGCGCGTTCGCCGGCCTCGGACCGAACCTGTTCTACAACGTCTCGATGGGCATCGCGATGTTCTTCGGCCGCTTCGCGGAATTCGTTCCGATGTTGGCGCTGGCGGGCGTGCTTGCGGGTAAGCGCGCGGTGGCTGCATCGGCCGGCACCTTCACAACGCACTCGCCGATCTTCGTCGGACTGCTCATCGGCACGATCCTCATCGTGGGCGCGCTGACGTTCTTGCCCGCCGACGCGCTCGGTCCGATCGTCGAACACCTCCTGATGATCCAAGGAAAGATATTCTAGATGAGCACGCGACTCGAGCGCAGACCAAAAGCGCGCTCGCTCTTCGACCGCAAGATCCTGGTCACCGCGGTGTGGGATTCGTTCCGAAAACTCGACCCGCGAGGTCAGTATCGCAATCCGGTGATGTTCATCTGCGAGATCGGCGCCCTGGTCACGCTCGGATTCTTCTTGCGCGATCTGCGCACGCACGGTCCGGCCGGTTTCGATTTTGCCATCTCGATCTGGCTCTGGTTCACGGTGATCTTCGCGAACTTCGCTGAAGCCGTCGCAGAGGGACGTGGCAAAGCGCAAGCCGAGTTTCTGCGCCGCACGAAGACCGATACAATGGCGCGCCGCATCGTCGGTGGGCGGGAAGAG
Source organism: Candidatus Eremiobacteraceae bacterium (assembly GCA_035295225.1). Classification (NCBI taxonomy): domain Bacteria; kingdom Bacillati; phylum Vulcanimicrobiota; class Vulcanimicrobiia; order Candidatus Eremiobacterales; family Candidatus Eremiobacteraceae; species Candidatus Eremiobacteraceae bacterium. The sequence goes on from DATGJI010000060.1 coordinate 63,931, forward strand.
ATGATACCGGCGACGTCGCTGCGCAAAGGCGAGACGTTTGCCATTATCGCCGGCGAACTGATCGCGGCCGACGGCGACGTGATCGAGGGCGCGGCGTCTGTAGACGAATCGGCGATCACCGGCGAGTCCGCGCCGGTGATCCGCGAGGCGGGCGGCGACCGCAGCTCGGTCACCGGCGGCACGCGCGTGCTCTCAGACCGCATCGTCGTTCGCGTCACGTCGAATCCGGGCGAGACGTTCTTGGATCGCATGATCGCGCTCGTGGAAGGCGCGTCGCGCCAGAAGACGCCGAACGAGATCGCGCTTTCGATCTTGCTCGCCGGCCTCACCATCATCTTTCTGATCGCGGTGGCCACGCTGTCGCCGTTCTCGCTCTACGCCGGCACGGCGCAATCGGTCACCGTGCTGATCGCACTGCTTGTCTGCCTCATACCGACGACCATCGGCGGTCTGCTCTCCGCGATCGGCATCGCGGGGATGGACCGCGTTCTGCAGCGCAACGTGTTGGCGATGAGCGGCCGAGCGGTCGAGGCCGCGGGCGACGTGGACACGCTGCTGCTGGACAAGACCGGCACGATAACGCTCGGCAACCGGCGCGCCACCGAGATCGTTCTCGCTCCCGGCGTGTCGGAAGAAGTCGCAGCGCGCGCCGCGATGCTGTCTTCCATCCCCGACGAGACCCCCGAGGGCCGGTCGATCGTGATGCTGTCCGCGCCGCGCGCCGCTCAAGGCCAGACTTCTGCCTCGGACAGCGACTTGCGCGCGCTCGTTCCTGACGGCTCGACGTTCGTTCCGTTCAGCGCATACACGCGCATGAGCGGCCTCGATCTAGCCGGCGGCGGATCCATCCGCAAGGGCGCGCCGGATGCGGTGCGCGCATGGGTTCGCGAGCGGACGGGCGATGGCGCAGCGGTGCTCGCCGACGATGTCGAGCGGATCGCTCGGGCGGGCGGCACCCCGCTCTTGCTTGCAGACGATCACCAGATCCTCGGAGCGATCCACCTCAAAGACATCGTCAAACCGAATATGAGCGAGCGTTTCGATCGACTGCGCAACATGGGCATCCGCACCATCATGATCACGGGCGACAACCCGCTCACGGCCGCCACGATCGCGCGCGAATCCGGCGTGGACGACTTCCTCGCCGAAGCCACGCCCGAGACGAAGATGGCCCTCATCAAGCGCGAGCAAGAATCCGGCCGGCTCGTCGCGATGACCGGCGACGGCACGAACGATGCGCCCGCGCTCGCTCAGGCCGACGTCGGCGTGGCCATGAACTCAGGCACGCAAGCCGCGAAAGAAGCGGCGAACATGGTCGATCTCGACTCCGATCCGACGAAGCTGATCGAAGTGGTGGAGATCGGCAAGCAGCTGCTGATGACGCGCGGCGCGCTGACCACATTCTCTATCGCCAACGACGTCGCTAAATATTTCGCGATTCTGCCGGCGATGTTCGCGATCGCCTACCCCGCCATGAACGCGCTGAACATCATGCGGCTCACGACGCCGCAGAGCGCGATACTCTCGGCCGTCATCTTCAACGCCCTGATCATCGTAGCGCTCATCCCGCTTGCGCTACGGGGGGTTGCCTACCGTCCGCGAGGCGCCAATGCGGTGTTGCGCAACAACGTGCTCATCTACGGCGTCGGCGGCATCATCGCGCCATTCATCGGCATCAAGCTCATCGACATGCTGCTCGCGGCATTCCATCTCGTATAAGGCAAGACAGAAATGAACACGAAGGCGATGACCGATAACACGCTGCGCCACATATGGCCATCGGTCATGTTCACCCTGATCACCATCGTGATCTTCGGCGTGCTTTACCCCGTCGTCATGACGGGACTCTCGCAACTCATCTTTCCGACCCAAGCCAACGGTTCGATCGTCAGCGTCGGCGGCAAACCCGTGGCGTCGACGATCATCGGACAGCTCTGGAAATCGCCGAAATATTTCCAAGGACGACCGTCGGCGGCCGGCAACGGCTACGATCCGACGTCGACCGGCGCCACCAATCTCGGGCCGACTTCCAAGAAGCTCATCGGCGCGACGCGCAGCGCGATCGCAGCGCTCAAGAAAGCGAACCCCGATGCGACCGATCCCATCCCCATGGATCTCGTGACGACGAGCGCAAGCGGCATCGATCCCGACATCAGCCCGGAGGCTGCGTACTATCAGGCGCCGCGAGTGGCGCGCGCCCGACACATGTCGCTGGACGCGGTACGTGCCGTGATCGCGCGTCACGTCGCTCCAAGGCAGTTGGGATTCTTAGGCGAACCGCGCGTCAACGTGTTGGAACTCAACCTCGCATTGGATGGTGCGAAGTGACAATGCGCTTCTCGCCGATCGTTGCTGCGGCAGCAGCGCTTGCATTGGGATGTATGCCGGTCGGCTCACCTGCCGATCCCGCTCCTGCGCTCTCACCGCTTCCGACGCCGATCCCTTCACCGGTTCCCTCGCCGGCCGCGACTCCGACATCCCCGACCATATCGCAAGCGTCGCCGTCGCCGGCGGTCACGCTACACGGCGTATTGAGCGGCACGCTTGCAATGACGAGCGGCGTCAACGCCGTTGGAAGTTTCGATTCGCCCTCGGGCATGGACAGCGCGGCCCGCGTGAATGTCTCCAACGCCTTTGTGCTGCTCGCAAAAACACAGGGCGTCATGCAATTCGCGCTGCAAGGAGGCGCATATAGCATCCCGACGATCGGCGTCGCCGGGAATAAGACGACCGCTGCCAACGCGAACACGGGGCTTTTCGGGCCGCTGCCGCTTGCGCAACTCTCGTATGTTCCGACGAGCAACTTCAGCCTCAATGCGGGAATCCTGGCGACATTGACCGGCGCGGAATCCACGTACACGTATCTGAACTGGAACGTGCAGCGCGGCGCCGTTTGGAACGTCGAAAATGCCGTGAGCCGCGGCGTGCGAGCGTCGTTCTCGTCAGGCAAGTTCACCTATACGCTCGGGGCAAACGACGGATTCTGGAGCGGAAAGTTCGGCGCCGCCGAAGGATCGCTCACCTTCGCGCCCGACAGCAGCGACTCTCTGCTGTTCGTCGCGCTGATACCGAACAGCAGAACACCGGGAAATCCCACCGCATCCGTCGCGAACAAAGAACTGCTCAATCTCGTCCTGACGCGCACGCGCGGCAACCTGCAGCTCGCTCCGTATATCCTCTACACGCGGTCGCCCGCTGCGCCCAGTCTCGGATACGCCGGCCCGGAAAGCGCGTTCGGGGCCGCCTTCTTGGCAAATCTGACGCTGAGCGGTCATTTCACGACGGCGTTCAGATACGAGACGCTCCATGATGCGAGCACGATCAACGACAAGAGCGCGAACGCCGACCTCGTCGGCTTTGGCCCGGGCAGCGGCATCAACACCTACACGCTGACGCCGCAATGGTCCAACGGTCACACATTCGTCCGCGTGGACTTCTCCACCGCGCGCGTCACAAGCTCGGCCGACGGTTTGGCGTTCGGCGGCGACGGCGATCAGCGCAACCAGTCGCGCGTCGTGCTCGAGATCGGAACCCAGATCTGACCATCGGTGCGCGCCTACGGCAGGCGCCAAAACTCACCGGACAACCCGAGCGAGTCGAGGATTTTCTGATTCTTCTCGCGCGAATGCGGCCTCCAATCGACCACCAGCCTATCGTCCCACCACGCGTGCGCGAGCTTGCTCAACATCGAGATGGTGATCGTCTCACCCGCAGCTCTTCCGCCAAGCCAGAGCTTGATGTGCTCTTCCGACCGGAAGAGATTCATCGCGCTTCACGTGAAGACGATGTCGTCCCACCAGTGCCGAGCCGGAACAAGACAATGGAAGAGAAGGTCAGTCCGCGACGGCAATGCGCCCTGGACGTCGATCGCAAGCGGTTCGAGGCAGTCCGGACAAGAGGTCTCGATGCGGCCATCCGCGTGCAAGGCAGCGCAGATACCGAACGCATCCCACGCGCAGTTCGCGTACCACCAAAATCCGCGGGCGCTTACGCGGTAGGCTGAAGGCACAGCCGAGAACGGGTTAGCCATGCGCAACTCGGTCTTGAATTCGTTCAGCACGATCGCATGCTCGTCGTGGAGACGATGCCACGACGCTTGAACCTCTGCGAACGGCACGCGCAAGAAATCCGCCACTTCTTGGGTGGCGGGCGCGCGGCGCAATTCGACAAATAATTGATATGTCGCATTGCGGACGCGAATATCGCGATAATCCATCATCAGGAACATCGCGATTGCACGCGGCACCTGATTTTTCCCTACCGCGTGGTCTCGAGTTCTGCCGCCGATCTAGCGGCGTTCAATTCACCGTTCTTTCAGCAGCCCTGGGAACATTCGAAGCATGAGTAAATCTATCGCCGCTCCGATCGCGGGAGCAGTCTGTGCCTTGTTGCTGCTAGCCGGGATCATCGCCGCTGTGTTCGTAGCGGGACAACTTCGCGCCATGTCGGCGAATCTCGACCGAATGTCTGCTCGAATGGATGCCTTGACGAGCATGAACGGCAAGCTCTCCGTCACGAACACGCTGTTAAAGCAGACCAATCGGAGCTTGTCGAGGATGACGGCCGAGTCGACCAGCGCAGATCAGAAGCTCGGTCGCATGCAGACCGATCTAGCCCTCATGTCGCACAAACTTGCGGGCTCGTTCCTGTTTCGCGGCGTGAAATGAACTATACGCCGGACCGCGTTCTCAAGCTGACACCGCGCGAGACAAAAATTCGATAAAAGCTTGCCAGGCGTGCAGCACTCGACGCATTGCAAGAACCTCGTCGGCACGTGGAGCCGGTCTATCGTGAACGGTGCACCCGCACCTACGTTACCCACCCTGACGGAGATGAATCTCGTTCTTGCCCGCCAGATCGCAGCGAGCGAATACTAATCGTGCCTTCGCTGCCGCTTCGATACGTAAGTAGGGACTGCGCCGGGACTTGGAGCATCAAGTGCCGCAACGACCCCTCACGGGCAGGTGACCGAGTGGTTAATGGTAGCAGACTGTAAATCTGCCGCGCTCAGCGCTACGTAGGTTCAAATCCTACCCTGCCCAAACGTTACGAACGCCGCATGCGAAGTGTGGCGGAGACATAGTTCCCATAGTCTCCCAGCCGCTCGACGTGGACGCTGTCGCACGCGGCGCGGATGAGATAGAGTCCACGTCCTGACTCGGAGTACGAGTCCGGCAAATGCGACTCGAACTTAAAACCTTTGCCGCGATCGATGGCGTGGATCACTGGCCTTGAGTCGGCCCAATCCACGTAGATATTGACGGGTCCCGGCGCGTGCTGCACGATGTTCGCCATGAGTTCGCCAAAGACGAGTTCCGCTTGCGCAACGGAAGCGTCGTCGTCGATGTACCTGCGAAGATACTCCACAAACTCCGCACGCGCGTCCTGCGCCGCAAGCGCGCTCTCCGCCTCGAATGACCAGGCATCAACGGCGCCCAAGGCGACCGTCATGACCGCGACGTCGTCGCGCGATTCGCCGGCGATGCAGACGTCGTGGATGAGTCGAGCCGGCCTGCCGACGTGACGAACGGCGGCGCTCGACGCTATCGCGTGGAGCGCGCGTTCTCCGGCGTCTATGTCATGGTTCCATTCGGTAAGGCCATCGGTGTAGAGCACGATGAGGTCGCCCGGTTCAAGCGCCAGCTCCTCCGGCGTCGACGTCTGCTCAATGAGCTTTCGAAGCCCGAGCGGCGTCCCATGCGCCCGCAATTCGATAAGCTCGTCGCCCCGCCTGATCAGCGGCGATGGATGCCCGGCGTTCGCGAATCTGATGGTCTTGCGGTCTGGGCTGATGATCCCGACGAACGCCGTCACGACGGCATCGGGGAATCGATAATGCAAGATCCAATCGGCGGCGTCGAGGATCTTCACCGGGTCAGATTCGTGATACGGGCCCACGGCGATGACATGGCGGACCTTGCTCATGATCACGGCGGCTTCGAGTCCGCTCCCAGCCACATCGCCGACGCTGATCATAACCGACCCGTCGTCAAGAGCGATCGAGTCGTACCAATCGCCGCCGACGCTTGCGCCTTGGCTCGTCGGCGTGTAGACACCGTCGAATTGCAAGTCCGGCGCGGACGGCAGTACCGAGGGCAGCGACGCCTTTTGCAGCGTGGTCGCGATCGCGCGCTCGCGCTCGTAGCTCTCGGCGTTCTCCATCGCGATCGCGGTCCGGCCCGCGATCTCCACTAAGACCGGCAGATCGTTTGCGTCGAACGATCGCCCCGTCGCGCCATTGAAGACGAACACGGCGCCGCGAGCTTTCCCTCGGACGTGAATCGGGATCCGGACTCCCGACTTAGGAGCGAGCGCGGCCACATCGGTTGCCAGATGTGGCCATATGTCGGCGATAAACGCTTTGAGCGCGGCGGCATTCAAAATCATGGGCTTGCGTTCATCGAGCTGTCGCATCAGGTTCTGCTCTGCGCGCGATTGCATGATCCGAGAATCGCGCAATCGGCCGACAGCCTCGGACAGTGCGGCATCCCGGTGCGCCGCCCCGACGACGCGTAGGCCGTCGCCATCGACGTTGATCACGAGCGCGAAATCGGCGATCTCGGGCACGACGATCTCCGCGAGTCGCTGGAATGCGCCCTCGATATCAAGCGACTCGAAAAGATTGTCGGTGACCTTGGCGAGCAAACGCAAGCGTTGCGTCGTGCGGTGCTGTTCGTCGAAAACGAGCGCGTTCTGAATCGCCGCCCCCGCGCGTTCGGCCGCGCGCTCCGCAACGGCGAGGTCGGAAGGCGTAAACGTGCGGCGCGATTCCGCGGACACAAACGTGATCGCTCCGTAGAGATCACCTTTCGGGCTCTGCAGCGGCACGACCATGGCCGAATGCATTTCGAGGCTCTGGATCGCTTTGAGGTGTTCTTCGTCCGTCGCTCCGGCACGGATCTGTTCGTCAGTCACGCGAGGGATAAGTGTGGCGCCGCCTCGCAGCGCATCGACCACGGCCTTGGGCCGACGCCGGGTGGCGTTCTTGCGTTGGAACTCGCGGATCTCTTCGACCCGTTTCGGATCCTTGTGTGCGGCGGCGACGGTCGTGAACGTGTCGGGTTCCTCGAACGTCATCACGAAACACCAGTCGGCGAAGTGCTCGACTGCGAGATTCGCAAATCGCTCGCAGATATCGCGCAGGTCGAGAGACGAGCCGAACGCGTTGACGGCTTTCAGGACGAACTCAAGACTCTCGCGCGAACGTTTCTGCTCGTCGATGTCCGTTGCTGTGCCGATCCAGCGGGCGTTGCGACCCGACTCGTCCATGACGGGCATCGCGCGAGCGAGAAACCAGCGGTAGCTTCCATCTTCGACGTTGCGCAGGCGATATTCGATCTCGTACGATGTGCCCGTTTGGAGCGCATTATTCCAGCGCTTTTGCGTCTCGTCGAGATCCGCGGGATGGACGACGCCTTTGACGCCTGGCGAAGTCATAGCCCCGACGGTAAGGCCGGTGTATTGGAGCCAACGCCGGTTGAAAAAGGTGATGGTGCCGTCGGCCTCGGCCAGCCAGACGAAATGGGGCATGACGTCGGCGATGGCATCGAAATGATCGCGACCTTCTGTGAGGGTCGATCGAAGCGCGACGAGCGAGCGGTCCTCGGCTATTCCAGCCTTCGATGGCACGCCGCGCCCGACTTTATGAGCCTGCAATCGCGCACCTTTCGAAAATTCTTGCATTCGTCGCCGGGCAGACCAAACAATCATATTCCCTTCCAGGCCTCCCGCCTAACGCGATTTGGCGCCAATCGAGAAACCAGGAGCGGGCCTTCGGCATGGGCGAGTATAGAGGGACATGGTCCGTCAACCCTTCCGCACCTTCGAGACCATCGCTTCCGGGCGCGGCGGAATCGCAGTTCTCGCGCTGCTTGCGCTCGCGCTCGCCGCCGGATGCGCACGAGCGCATCTGACGCCCGAACCGCTCTCCATCGAATCGTTGTGCGGAAACGCCACCGACCGCGGTTCGCACGGCCGGCATCATCCCGTTCTCGGCCGATACGTCGATGACCGGATCGCAGGAGATTCCACTGAATCACTCGTCGACGTAGGCGCGCTCGGACGCGACTCAGATATCGTCAACCCATCCGCCGGAAGCAAACCGCTGCAGACGACTCGCGCGCTGCGTTCGTACATCCGAGATCACGGCGGCGGCGTGATCGCATACTGGGCCGACCTCACCATAGGAACGAGCGGTGCGCCGATCGACGGGACCGCATTTGCTGACGGAGACGATAACGGAAAGGGCCGCGCGGCGTTCGTGCGCGCGCGCGGCGCGCAAGCATGGTCGTTCGCGCACGTCGATGAACCGTACGCTCCCGTCTGTGAATAGCCGACGATGGAAGAGTGCAGGTTGAATCGGCGAAAATACCGTAAGGCTTGCTCGGAGCGGGCGGGAGTAGCTCAATTGGTAGAGCGCTAGCCTTCCAAGCTGGATGTTGCGGGTTCGAGACCCGTCTCCCGCTCCACGAGAATTCAGAAAGAGCCGGCTCTGATGAGCTGGTTTTTTTCCTGTGTGACGGCGGTCGTCTCGAATCAACCATCACGCGGAACCCAATAGTCCACGGTGGGCAAGCGATGCTCGCACCCTACGGTTCGCAGGGGCAAAAACCGAACACTATGTGAGGGGAAGGGCTCGCTGAGATAGCCCTCCAGAGAGAACACGCTTTGGAAAATCCACGGCGCGCCGCCCGGCACGAGAAGCTTGGACCCGCGAATGGCGCCCTCGATCGGCAAACGGAACATTCGCTGCTCGTCGCCACATTGGAGGCGACGGCCGATGGTATCCTCGTGGTCGATGCTGCTGGGAAAATCGCCCGTTTCAACGAGCGCTTCGCACAGCTCTGGCGCCTTCCGCAAGAGATCCTCGAGAAAGGCGACGACGACGCCGCGATCGGCTTCGTTCTCGGGCAACTCAGCGATCCGGAGATGTTCATCTCGAAAGTCCGCGAGCTCTACGCAAAACCGGAGGCGGAGAGCTTCGACATTCTCACGTTCAAGGATGGCCGCATCTTCGAGCGCTATTCGATCCCGCAGCGCATGGACGGAAAGCCCGTCGGCCGCGTCTGGAGTTTTCGCGATGTCACCGATCGCGCAAACGGAGAACGCGCGCGCGATCTTGCCGAGACACGGGCGCGACGCCGTCTGGCCCGGCTCGACTCGCTCTGGCGGCTGCAGACGCACGAAGATCGCAACAGCGACGGCCTTGCCCGAACTATCCTCGCGGAAGGCAAACGCGCGCTCGGAATGGATTTCGCGGCGATCGGCGATGCGGTCGGGGAACGTCACATCGATCGGGCCGACGCTGAAATATCGGGCGCGATTGGGGCCTGCATGGCGGCGCTTGGCGCGCTCGTCGATCACGAAAGGCCGACGATCGAGTTCGACCGGCGCAGCTCGAACAGCGACGTGCCATCCGCAGAATTGGAGGCGGCCGGACTCCACGACGCGATCGCGACCGCCTGCTGGCTTGACTCGAAGAAATACTTGCTCGTCTTCGGGTCGAGCGTGCCGCGCGCCGAACCAATCACCCAGGAGGATCGCGAATACGTCGAACTGCTCTCGGCGTATCTCTCGCGCGTGCTCCGCGATCTCGACCAGCGCAGCCGCATCGCGCATCTCGCGTATCACGATTCGCTCACGGGCATGGAGAACCGCGCTCGCTTTCTTGAACGCCTGACCGAAGCCGCCGCGCTGAGCGCTCGCACCAATCGACGTTTCGCCGTGCTGTATGTCGATCTCGATCGTTTCAAGGACGTCAATGATTCGGCCGGCCACGCCACCGGGGACCGCGTGCTGCTTGAAGTGGCTCGGCGCCTGCATTCGACCGTCCGCCAATCGGACGCGTGCGCGCGATTCGGCGGCGACGAATTCGCCGTGCTCGTGCCCGAGGTGGACAGCGCAGCTGAGCTCAGCATCTTGGCGCAGCGCATCGGCGACGCGATGGCCGCGCCCTATTGCATCGACGAGACAGATATCTACCTTTCGGCGAGCACCGGCATCGTGATCTTTCCGGAAGACGGCGACGGCCCCGACACGCTCTTGCGTCGCGCCGATGCGGCGATGTATCGCGCAAAAGAAGACGGTCGCAACCGGTATCGTTTTTACAGCGAGGAGATCGCCGCGAGACTCGAGCGCCGGCAGACGATCCAGTCCGGCGTGCGCGATGCGATCGAACGTGCGCGGCTGGAACTCTACTATCAGCCGATCATGGATCTGGAAACGGGTCGACCGCACAGCGCCGAAGCGCTCCTGCGATGGAACCGGCCGGGGCATGGCGTTGTGCCGGCGGTGGACTTCATCGCAGAAGCGGAAGACGCCGGCCTCATGCCGCTGATCGGCGAGTGGGTCATCACACAAGCGGTCGCGCAACTCGGTTCGTGGACGCGCGCCGGTCTCGATCTGCGCGTCGCCATCAACATCTCCGCGATGCAGCTACAGGACGCAGGGTTGATCTCGACGCTGCGCGCTGCGATCGCATCGGCTGTCGTCGACGCCAGGCGGATCGAACTCGAGATCACGGAATCTGCCGCGCTTCGCAACCCCGACGCCGCTGCGGCAGCGCTCCATGAATGCCGGGCGATGGGCATCCGCGTCGCGCTCGATGATTTCGGCACACAGTTCGCGTCGCTCGCTTATCTCAAGCGACTGCCCGTTGACGTAATTAAAATCGATCGCTCGTTCGTCGCAGGGCTGCCGTCGCGGCTCGAGGACGCCGCGATCGTGCGCTCCGTCATCTCGCTCGGCGCGACGCTCGGAAGGACGATCGTCGCCGAAGGCGTTGAGCTCGAAGAGCAAGCCGCGTGGCTGCGGATCGAAGGATGTCGATTTGCGCAAGGCTATCTGTTAGGCGTGCCGATGCCGGTCGCGGCTTTCGATGCATGGGTCGCTTCGCGCCAACTCTCGTCTTAGGAACGCCTTGCGTTGTGCTCATCGAGTACGATACTATTGTGGCGCGCCGACTTGAGCGGAAGCAGGCCCTTGTAGCTCAGTGGTAGAGCGCGTCCTTGGTAAGGACGAGGCCGCGGGTTCAATCCCCGCCGAGGGCTAGTAAATCTTGCGCGCGCCCGTAGCTCAACTGGATAGAGCGATGGACTCCTAAGCCGTAGGTTGGAGGTTCGAATCCTCTCGGGCGCGAACTGATTCTCTTTGCCGCCCCGGCATCCGGGGCGTGCGTAAGCACGGCCGCATGCTCGCGGCTTATATTACGGGACGGGTCTCGAGGTAGCAATGGCTAAGCAGAAGTTCGAGCGTTCGAAGCCGCACGTGAACATCGGCACGATCGGCCACGTGGACCACGGCAAGACGACGCTGACGGCGGCGATCACCAAGGTGCTGGCGGCATCGGGCACGGGCACCAAAGCCCT
>DATGJI010000061.1 GCA_035295225.1 Candidatus Eremiobacteraceae bacterium
TGAGCCAGATCGCCGGTATCGTTCCGGGGGGATCGCGTTCCGGTTTTTCCATATGCGCGGGCATGTTCGCCGGCTTGACGCGCGAAGAGGCATCGCGGTTCTCCTTCCTCATGGCCGGACCGGCGATCCTCGGCGCGGCGATTTTCGAACTGCCGCGCGTTCTCGGCCACGGAAAAGTCGAGCCTGGCGCCACGATGTCGGGTATCGCAAGCCTCAGCGCAGCGCCGGAATCGCACCTCGTCATCGCGATCGGCACGATCGTCGCGTTTGTGAGCGGCCTGCTCGCCATCCGATTCTTCATGCGCTTTGTCAGCGATCACCGTCTGACGCCGTTCGCCGTCTATTGCTGGGCGTTCGGCCTTTTCATGCTCGGCGTTATCGGGATCCGTCACGGAACGTAGCCAGGTCGTGCGACCACGCAAGTCGGCCCTGACGCACATAACCCGCGATGGCAGCGCCCGCATGGTCGACGTCGACGAAAAACCTATTACCAAACGCGTGGCCGTGGCACGTGCGCTCGTGCGGATGTCCGCCGCAGCGCGGCGCGCCTTGAAGGCCGGCTCATTGAAAAAGGGCGACGCTCTCGCCGTGGCACGCATCGCCGGTATCGGCGCAGCCAAGCGGACGTCCGAACTCATCCCGCTCTGCCACTCGCTGCCGCTGAGTTCCGTCGACGTTGAGATCGCTTTTGAAGGTCGCGATGCCGTGCGCATCGAGTGTCAAGCGCGCTGCACGGGCAAGACCGGCGTCGAGATGGAAGCGCTCACCGGTGCGGCCGTCGCCGCGCTCACGATCTACGACATGTGCAAGGCTGTGGACCGCGCCATCACGATCGAGCGGCTCGAACTTATCGAGAAAAGCGGCGGCCGCAGCGGCGTCTTCAAACGCTGATGCGCGTCGCGCTCCTCGTGCTTTCGGATAAAGCGGCATCGGGCGCGCGGGCCGATGCATGTCTGCCGGCCCTGCGCGACGGCTTACCGCAAGGCGCGACGATCTCGCGCGAAGCGATCATCGCAGACGATCGGCTGACGATCGCCGCGACCCTGCGCGAGTGGTGCGACACGGACGTCGCCGACGTCGTGCTCACGTCGGGTGGTACCGGGCTCGGCCCGCGCGATGTCACGCCGCAAGCCACCAACGACGTCGGCGACTACACCGTCCCCGGGATTCCCGAACGCTTGCGCGCGGCGAGCGTCGCGCAAATCCCGACGGCGATGCTCTCGCGCGCGACCGCCGTCGTCCGAAAGCGAACGCTCATCATCAACCTGCCGGGAAGTCCGCGCGCCGTGCGCGAAACGCTCGCCCTCATCGCAGGAGTACTGGCGCACGCGACCGAGCTTGTGCGCGGCGACTCGGGCGAACATGACATCGGATCGGCGTAGGGCCGGCCGGGTGTAGCGAAACGAGACGAGACTCGATGGATTTCAACGGTGCCATGCGGCTTCTCCAGAACGCGACGAACGAAAGTCTCTCGCGCCGTTATCCCGGCCGCTTAGACCGCATGCGCACGTTCTTGAAAGCGCTCGACAACCCCGAGAACGGCTTTCGCTCGATCCACGTCGGCGGCACTGCCGGTAAGGGCTCGACCGCCACGATGTGCGCGGCCATTCTGCAGGCCGCCGGCCTCAAAGTCGGCCTGCACACGAAGCCGCACTTGCACTCGGTGACCGAGCGCGTCCGCATCGACGGCGTTCCGATCGGCGACGAGCGCTTCGCCGAGCAGCTGTCGGCAATGCTCCCGGCGATCGACGCGATGGCGGCGACGGAGTGGGGCAAGCCTTCTTATTTTGAGATCCTCGTCGCGCTCGCGTTTCGTACGTTCGCGGCTGAGCGAGTCGATGTCGGCGTGATCGAAGTCGGCATCGGCGGTACGCTGGACGGAACCAATGTGATCACGCCGCTCGTCTCGGTCCTCACTAACGTCGGCACCGATCACGCGGACGTTCTCGGCGACACGGTCGCTGCGATCGCGATCGATAAGAGCGGCATCATCAAAGACAAGATTCCATCCGTCACGGCTGCCGAGCATCCTGACGCGCTCAAGGTGATCCGTGAAGCCGCGGCGCGCCAGCGTTCCCCGCTCACGATCGTGCAGGAGGTCGCGCGCATCGAATCGCCGTCATCGCCGGGGCCGCTCGGGCAGCCGGTCACGATCACCACAGACCTGGGTGAGTACGGCTTCGAGCTGCCGGTTCTCGGCGGCTTCCAACTGCTGAACGCCGCAACCGCGATCGTGGCGTGCGAGCGCATCAAGTCAGAGCTTGCCTTCACCGAACCGGATGTCGCCCGCGGCATGGAATCGCTGAGCCTCGCCGGCAGGATGGAGTACTATCCCTCGCGACCGGCGCTCGTCTTCGACATCGCGCACAACGCAGAGAAGGCGATGGCGCTTCGTCAAGCGCTCGAACGGCATTTCCCTGGGCGGCGGCTGACGTTCGTCGTCGCCATCGCCGACGGCAAAGATGCGCCCGGCATGATCGCCGCATGGGATGGGCTACCGGCGCAGTTCGTCTTCACGACGTTTCCGGAATCGCACCTGCGTCCCGTGCGCCCGCACAATCTCGCGCTGATCGCGCAGGGGCGCGGGTTGCCGGCTCGCGTCGTCGAGAACGCCGAGGAGGCTCTCGCCATCGCGCGGCGCATCGCCGGCGCAGACGACCTCATCGTCGTCAGCGGATCGACGTATATCGTCGGGGAGTTGCGGCAGTGGTTCTTGGAAAACGTCGGCGGTTCACGCCGTGCTCCGGTCTGATCTGAAGACGCTCGCGCCGCTTGTGATCCGCGGCGCGACATTCGCGTGGGGTTCGCGCACGTATCTCATGGGCATTATCAACGCGACGCCCGATTCATTCTCCGGCGACGGCCTTCACAACGATGCCGGTGCGGCGGCGGAGCGCGCGCTCTCGTTCGTCGCGGCCGGATGTCACGTGCTCGACATCGGCGGCGAGTCGACGCGACCCGGACACGTGCCCGTGGATGAAGCCGAGGAATTGAGACGCGTTGTTCCGGTGATCCGAGCGGTGCGGTCTGCCGTCGCCGCGCCGATCTCGATCGATACGTTTAAGCCCGCGGTGGCACGCGCGGCGCTCGACGCGGGAGCCGACATCATCAACTGCGTGTGGGGCGCGATTCCCGGAATCTCCGACGCCGCGGCGGAGAGCCGGGCTCCGCTCATCGTGATGCACAATCGGGCCGCACCGGACTACACCGGCGACGTCGTCGCCGAAGTGATCGCGTCGCTCGAACGCTCGGCTCGCGATGCGCAAGCGTTCGGCGTGCCGGCTCACCACATCATCGTCGATCCGGGCATGGGATTCGGTAAGACCGCAGCCCACAACATCCAGATCCTCCGGCGGCTGCGCGAGCTGACATCGGCGCTGCCCTACGCGGTGCTCGTGGGCACATCGCGCAAATCGTTCATCGGTCACCTGACCGGTCTGCCTGTGGAGCGGCGTGCGTTCGGCACGGCAGCCTCGGTCGCGCTCGCCATCGCCGCCGGAGCCGACATCGTTCGCGTCCACGACGTCGCGGAGATGTCGACGGTCGCGGCCGTCGCCGACGCCATTGTGAGATCCTAAAGGGCGATGAAAGCGACGATGCGCGTCACCGGCATGCACTTCGTCGGCCGGCACGGCGCAAATCCGGGCGAGAAAGAGCGGCCGCAGCCGATCGACGTAGACGTAGAGGTCATCACCGACGCGGCGTCGGCCATCGCAAGCGATGCGTTGGCCGACGCCGTGGATTACGATGCGATCGTCCAGACCTGCCGGCGGATCGTGATGCAGCGATCGTTCACGCTGCTCGAGGCGCTGGCGGCCGCCTGCGTCGACGCGATCATGGCCGACGAGCGCGTGTGCAGCGCGCGGGTGCGCGTACGCAAGCCGGCGCTGTTGGATGGCGCCACGCCGGAGATCGAAGTATCCCGCACGAGATGACGCCGCATCGCGCGTTTATCGGAATCGGATCGAACCTCGATGATTCCGCGGGCTACGTGCGCGAGGGATTCGCGGCGCTTGCGGCTCTCGGGCGCGTGACGGCTGTCTCCGATCTGTACCTCACGCGGCCGTGGGGAAAAACCGATCAACCTTCGTTTGTCAACGCTGTCGCCGAAATCGAAACGGACCGCAGCGCTCCTGCGTTGATCGCGGAGCTGCTCGAATTGGAACGCGATATGGGAAGAGTTCGCGGCGAGCGCTACGGTCCGCGCACGATCGATTTTGATCTGCTGTTATATGACTCGCTGCGCTCGTCGGATCCAGGGTGCAGCGTGCCCCATCCCGAGCTGGCGCGGCGCGCGTTCGCGCTCGCGCCGCTTGCTCAAATCGCAGCCGGCGTGACGGTGCCCGGCGCTGACGCGACCGTGGGCGAACTTCTCGCGGCTCTTCCCGATGAAGAGCGAGCCGGCGTTCGCAGGCTGGCGGGCACGGCACATCCCGCGCCTGCGCCGCGACTCGACTACGACGCGCCGGCCGGAGCCGGCGCCGGCTATGCCGATCTGCGTCCCTTCTCAGGCTTCGATCGAGCGGTGCTCGAGGCTGCGCTGCGCGCACTGGGAGATATCGCTGGGCGGCGCGTGCTCGATATCGGTTGCGGCACGGGCCGCTTCACACGCGAACTGGCCGCGCGCGGCGCATTCGTCACCGGCATGGATAGCAGCGAAACGATGCTTGCGCAGGCGATGTCGCACGCTGCGCCGGCCGATCGGCGCGCCCCGGAATACGTGCTGGGCGACGCAAACCTCGCTCTGCCCGGCGCCGAGTACGATGCTGTGACCGCATTTTACGCGGTGCAATACCTTGAGATCGGTGCGGTGTTCAGGCGTGTGAAGCGCGTGCTCAGAGGCGGCGGCGTGTTAGCTCTCGCGACATTTCCGCATCGGCACTTCGTCGAATCCGTATTCGCGCGCTATTTCCCTTCGATGGCGGCGATCGATCTCGCACGCTTCCCGAGTCAGCAGCACGTGCAAGCGGAACTACTGTCAGCGGGTTTCGAGGACGTGCGAACGGCGGCGATCGTCATGGAACTGCGCGATCCGCCCGGACCGCTGCTCGAGAGGGTCGAGAAAAAATATCTGTCCTCATTTCACTTGCTCGGCGAACGCGAATTCAGCGATGGCGTTGCGGCGATGCGCTCCGATTGGCACGGGTTGAAGGAAGTGATCCGCTCAGCGCGTTCGATCGTGGTCTCCGGCCGCGCACCATAACGCGGGATTGCATTGGCCACAGCGGTTCGCTGCATGCGCCCACAACAGGCGCAATGCGGCGCCGAGGCGAAAGAATGCCGCGTGACCGAAAATAGCGACGGCGAAGCTTCCGAAGAGCTGGCTTCGTTTGTAGCCATGCGAGTCGCTCCGCTCGCCAAGGCGTTTGCGCAGACTCCGCTGATGCGAATCCGAGTACGAACGCCCGAAGGTTGGGTGACGCTCGAGAAATCCGCGCACAAGAGTTCCGACGCCGCCCGCCCGACCGTGGCGCGCCCGGGTCACGTGCCGCGCATTCAAGAAGGCGAACCCGGCCGCGCGTACGACACGATCAACGCGGAGACGGTCGGTGTGTTCCGTTCAGCGTCGCATGCAGCCGAGTTCGGAGAGCGCATCGAAGGCGACCGCGTCCTCGGCTACGTCGAGGCCCTGAGGTTGCGCAACCCCGTGACGGCGACATCGCCGTGCTGGTTCGTCGCCCAAGCCGTCGAAGATGGCCAAGCGGTCGAGTTCGGCGAGGTGCTCTTCGTCGTGGAACGCGGCGAGGCGCCCCCGCAGCCCGAAGCCCCCGCCCCCGCCGAAAACGGCGCCGCTGCCATCGAGCCTCCGCGGATCTGACGTGTTCGGAAAAGTATTGATCGCCAATCGCGGCGAGATCGCCTTGCGCGTCATCCGCGCGTGCCGCGAACTAAACGTGAAAACCGTCGCGATATTCTCGGAAGCGGATCGCAATTCGCTGCACGTGCGCTACGCCGACGAAGCGTTCTGCGTCGGGCCGGGCCAGAGCGCGCGCTCGTATCTCAACGTTCCGAATATCATCGGCGCCGCGGAGGTCGCGGGCGTCGACGCGATCCATCCCGGCTACGGCTTTCTCTCGGAGAACGCCAGCTTCGCCGAGATATGCACGTCGCATGGGATCAAATTCATCGGTCCGCCGGCGTCGGCGATCTCGCTCATGGGTGACAAAGCAAACGCAAAGCAGCGCATGCTGGAAGCCGGCGTTCCGGTCATCCCCGGATCGGGTATCATCGAATCGTTGCCGGTCGCGAAGAAGTTCTGTTCCGAGGCCGGCTATCCGGTGCTTATCAAAGCCACCGCCGGCGGCGGCGGCAAGGGGATGCGCATCGTCGGCCGCGACGCAGACCTCGGCGCCGGCCTCGCGGCGGCAAGCGGCGAGGCTCAGGCGGCGTTCGGAAACGCCGGCGTCTATATCGAGAAGCTCCTCGTGCACCCGCGCCATATCGAAGTGCAGGTTTTGGCGGACGAATACGGTCACGTCATCCACATCGGCGAGCGTGACTGTTCCGTCCAAAAACCTTCGCACCAGAAACTGCTGGAAGAAGCGCCTGCGCCGCACCTCGATGCCGACGTGCGCACAAAGCTCTGCGAGGCCGCGGTTCGCGCGGCGCGCTCGTGCGAGTACACGAATGCGGGCACGCTCGAGTTCCTGGTCGCCGACGACGGACGCTTCTATTTCATGGAGATGAATACGCGCATCCAGGTCGAGCATCCGATCACCGAGGTCGTCTACGGCGTGGATCTCGTGAAGTGGCAGATCCGCATCGCCGCCGGCGAGCGATTGACGATCCGCCAAGAAGACGTGCGAGCGCGCGGCCACGCGATCGAATGCCGCATCAATGCGGAAGACCCCGACAACAAATTCACGCCGGCGGCGGGCAAATTGGGAAGCGTGCTCATGCCCGGCGGTCCGGGCATCCGGGTGGACACGCATATCTATAGCGGCACGGAAGTCCCGCCCTACTACGACTCGATGCTCGCGAAGATCACGGCATCCGGGCGCGACCGCGCGGAAGCGATCGCGCGCATGCGCCGCGCCCTCGCCGAGATCGAGGTGCGCGGCGTCGCGACGACCACCTCCATGCACGAGCGCATTCTGAATCATCCATCATTTATCGCAGGCCGCACGCACGTGACCTGGCTGCGCGAAGAAGTGCTGGCGCGCCAGGCCGTCGGTGCATAAGTCGAATGGCGGCTGAACGGCGCGAGCACCGCGTCGCGCTCGAGATCCTCTACGCGGTGGACATCGGCAACATGTCGCTCGAAGACGTCCTCGTGCAAGCGCGCGACGAGGTGGGCGTCTTCGGCCGCGGCGATCTGGCGGCCGCGGAGGATCCGTACGAACCCGAGTATCCCGCGATCGATAGACGCGCCGACGCGCCGCGCAGCACCGATTGGCCTCTCGTCGAGCGGCTCGTGCGCGGCACGCTCGCGAGCAAGGCTGAGCTCGAGGCGGAGTTGACGCCGCACTTGCATCGTTGGAAGATGGCCCGCTTGCCCGGCGTCGACCGGCTCGTCTTGGATCTCTGCGCGTGGGAACTGCGAAATCGTCCGGACGTCGACGCTGTCTCGGTCATCAACCACGCGGTCGAACTCGTGCGGCGCATGTC
Source organism: Candidatus Eremiobacteraceae bacterium (assembly GCA_035295225.1). Lineage (NCBI taxonomy): Bacteria > Bacillati > Vulcanimicrobiota > Vulcanimicrobiia > Candidatus Eremiobacterales > Candidatus Eremiobacteraceae > Candidatus Eremiobacteraceae bacterium. Next base: position 7,609 of record DATGJI010000061.1, read on the forward strand.
GAGCGACGCGAGCGTCGCGTACGTCAATGCAGTGCTTGATGCGTTCTCTAAATCGCCGGCGCGCGGCACGCTCGACTCAAGCGCGCCGATTCTCGAGACGAACGGCGCATGAAGACGTTTTTCGCCGTGACAGCGCTCGTGATCGCCGGGCTGATCATCTGCGCCGCGATCGCCGCGGCGGTGATCTTCGACGACTACGGACGCAATCTGCCGAGTATCGATCGGCTTTCGGATATCGAGCCCGCCGCCACGACGCGCGTGCTTGCAAGCGACGGCACGGTGCTCGCACGGCTTTACGACAAAGACCGCGTCTACGTCCCGATCACGCAGATCCCGGCGGTGATGCGCGAAGCTATCGTCGCGACGGAGGATGAACGTTTCTACGAGCACCACGGCGTGGATCTGCGCGGCATCGCGCGCGCTGCGTTCGCGGACTATCGCCACGAACAGATCACGCAAGGCGCGAGCACCATCACGCAGCAGCTCGCGCGAAATCTCTTCCTCACGAACGAGCAGACGATACGAAGGAAGATCGCCGAAGCGCTGCTCGCAATGCAGATCGAACGGTACTATACGAAGGACGAGATCCTCGAACGCTATCTGAACCTCATCTACTTCGGCGCAGGCGCGTATGGCGTGCAGGCCGCCAGCCACGCTTATTTCGGTAAGGATGTCTCCAAGTTGACCCTCTCCGAAGCGGCGATGCTGGCGGGACTCGTCGCGGCGCCCTCCGCGTATTCCCCGTACGCGGATTTGCAGGCGGCGCGCGATCGCCAGAGCCACGTCCTCGATCGCATGGTCGCCGCCGGATACGTGACCCAGGCGCAGGCGGATGAAGCTTCGAGAGCGCCGCTGCACTTGGTCGGCGCAAGATCGACCGGCGTGGAAGCCTATAAGTTTCCGTATTTCACGACGTACGTCATCGCGCGGCTCGAGCAGATCTTCTCGCCCGATCAATTGCTGCATGGCGGTCTGACGGTCTACACCTCGCTCGACACGCGGCTCGAGACCATCGCGCAGAAGTCGGTGACCCAAGGCGTTGCCGCGGGCCTGTCGGAGGGCTATGGCATGCACGAAGGGGCGCTCGTGGCCGAAGACCCGCGCACCGGCGAAATCAAAGCGATGATCGGCGGCGTCGGGTTCTCGGCGAAGAGCCAATTCAATCGCGCGTGGCAAGCACGGCGCCAGCCCGGCTCTTCATTCAAAGGATATGTGTACTCGGCCGCGGTCGATCGCGGAGTACCGGTGTCCTCGATCTACGCCGACACCCCCGTGACGTTTCCGGCCGGCGACGGCAGCGAGTACAGCCCCACCGACGACGATCATCGCTTCTTGGGGAATATGACGCTGCGACGCGCCTTCGCGCTGTCGCGCAACGTCGTCGCGGTGAAGCTGGCGCAAGACATCGGCATCGACAACGTCGTCGACTACGCGCACAAGATGGGCATCACCGAGAATCTCGAACCCGATCTTTCGCTCGCGCTCGGCACTGCCGTCGTGGCGCCGATCGATATGGCTTCGGGCTATTCGACGATCGCCGACGGGGGTGTTTTCACGCCGCCGAGCGCTATCCGTTATGTCACGGACAAGTATGGATCCACGATCTACGATGCCCGCTATCCGGAGCGGCGCGTGGCGTTGAGCGCCGGCAGCGCGTATATCATGACGTCGCTCATGGAAAGCGTCATCGAAGAAGGCACCGGATATCCAAACGCGATCATCGACCGGCCGGCCGCCGGCAAGACCGGCACGACGTCGGATTTCCGCGACGCTTGGTTCGTCGGCTTCGTGCCGCAACTCACTGCGGCCGTCTGGGTGGGCAACGATGACTACTCGAAGATGTATGAGTCGTACGGCGGCAACGTGCCGGCGAGGATTTGGGCCGCGTTCATGAAGTCGGCGCTCAAAGGCGTGCCTGTCGTCGATTTCGGCTCGCCGCCGGCGGATGTCGAGACCGCTCGCGTTTGCCCCGGGCAGAACCGGCGCGCGCTTCCCGGCCAGGGCGGTGTTTCCGAATACTTCCTTAACGGCACCGCGCCGCTCGGCTACTGCGAACCGGTGCATGCCGTCGTCGCGCGAAAGAACGCCATTCAGATGGGCCCGCGAGCGGACGACGCTGTGCAGCAGTGGCAGGCCACGCCAACGCCGTTTCCGGTCCCCGTCCCCTCGCCGACATGACGCAGACGCCAATGTTGGGCGGACCTTTATGGTCCGCCGGGATTTCGTAGTAGGGCAAGCATCGCTTGGCTAAAAGACGAAGGCCGACATATGCGCGCAACTTCGCTGTTCGACGAGCCCGCGATCACCGTGGGCGACCTGTGCCGGTCCATCAGGATCGCGCTCGACGGTGCCTTTCCGCGGCGGGTGCGCGTGACGGGCGAAGTATCGGCCTGCAAGCGTTATCCGAGCGGCCACGTCTACTTCAACCTCAAAGACGCCGATGGATTGGTCGCATGTGTCGCGTGGCGTTCGACGGTGCAGCTCCTCAGCGTCGCCCTTCCCATCGCCGACGGCACCGCTGTGGAGATACTCGGCCGCGTGTCCATCTACAAAGAACGCAGCCAGTTCCAGCTGACCGTCGACGACATCGTGCCGGTCGGGCACGGCGCGTTGCATGTCGCGTTCGAGCGGCTCAAGGAGAAGCTGCGCTGCGAAGGCCTGTTCGACGCCGAGCGCAAGCGTCAGCTGCCTGCGTTTGTCGCACGCGTCGCCATCGTCACGAGCCGCGACGGCGCCGCATTGCAAGATTTCCTCACCTGCTGCCGCAGAAGGGCCGGTCACGTGGAAGTGATCCTCGTGAAGGCGCCCGTCCAGGGCGACGCGGCGGCGCCCGGCCTCGCGCGCGCGATACGGCGCGCAGGGCGGCTTAAGGTCGACGTCGTCGTCGTCGCGCGCGGCGGCGGATCGATCGAAGATCTCTGGGCGTTCAACACCGAATCGGTCGCGCGCGCGATCGCAGCGAGCTCGCGTCCGGTGATCAGCGCGGTCGGGCACGAGACCGACTTCACGATCGCCGACTTCGTGGCCGACCTGCGCGCGCCCACGCCGACAGCCGCGGCAGAAATGATCACCCTCGACACGGCCGCGCAGCTCCGCGTCCTTGCGGCGCTCTCCGGCCGGCTGGCTCGCGCGTTGAGGCGCGCGCTGGCGGAAAACGGCGACGCGTTCGCGCGCGTGCGCCGCGACCTGCTCGCGGCGCCGCAGATGTTCGTCGGCGGGCAGGCGCAGACACTCGATGGTCTTACCGACGGATTGCGCCGCAGCGATCCACGGCGCCGGCTTCGCGATGTGCGTAAGCGTATAGACAACTCGGTCGTGCGGATGCGCTCGGCCGGCCCGCGCATGTTGCGCGCCGCTCGCACGGAGATCGCCACGTTGCGCCGCGATCTTTCGGACGTCACCGCGCGCGGATTTGCCCGCAGGGCCGCCGCGCTTGACGTGGCGTCCGCTAAACTGGCCGCGCTCGGACCGCGCGCGACGCTCGCTCGCGGTTACGCGATCGTGCACGACGAACAGGGCCGCGTGTTGACGGAAGCCGGTGCCACCGCGATCGGACGACGGATCGGCGTGACGTTGCGTCGCGGCTCGCTTGGCGCGGCGGTGACGGAGATCGAGGAGACGGATGACGAAGTCAAAGGATAAGACGGCCGGCGCTGAGGCGCCGACATTCGAGAAGGCGCTTGCGCGGCTCGAGGTCATCGTAGAACGGCTCGATGACGGCAACCTCGGCCTCGACGAATCCATCGCTCTTTTCAAAGAAGGGACGCAGCTCGCAAAGCTCTGCCGCGACAAGCTCGCGCATGCGGAAGTGCAAGTCCGGGAGGCGCTGCACGATTCCGGCGAGGACGACGACTCCGGCGAGGACGACGGATCTGACGAAGAGTCCTGATGAGAAACGGCGCCTTGACGTTGCGGTCGCGCAGCGGCTCGGCTGTTCGAGGCGGCGCGCGCAAGCGCTGATCCTCGCAGGCAAAGTCCGCGTCGGTGCTAACGGCGAGTCGCGTAAGGCGGGTAGCCTCGTAACCGCAGACGAGACCATCGCAGTAGAAGAGGAAGAGCGCTTTGTCGGCCGCGGCGCCAGCAAACTTGAGAAGGCGCTCGACGACTTCGGCTGGCAGGTCGAGGGTCTGCGTTGTCTCGACGTCGGCGCCTCCACCGGCGGCTTCACCGACTCGCTTTTGCAGCGCGGGGCCGCGAGCGTCTCGGCGGTGGACGTCGGCTACGGCCAGCTCGCCTGGAAGCTGCGAACCGATCCGCGCGTCACCGTTCACGAACGCTGCAACTTCCGCCACGCCGACGTCCGAGCGCTTGGCGCACCGTTCGCGTTTGCATGCGTCGATGTCTCATTCATCTCGATCGCCAAGCTTGCCCCGAATCTCGCCGCTGCACTCGAGACGGGCGGCCGTCTTGTCGCCCTCATCAAGCCGCAATTCGAAGTCGGGCGAGCCGCGGTCGGAAAGGGCGGAGTCGTCCGCGATCCCGTCAGTCACGTGAACGCCATCGAATCGGTGATCGTAAGCCTGAGATCTGTCGGCCTTGTCGCCGCGTGTCTCACGCATTCACCGATAAAGGGGCCGGCCGGCAATATCGAATTCCTGCTCGGTGCGATTCGCAAGAGCGCGGACAGCGTTGCGGAAGATGCATGCACGGTAGATGCGGCGGGTGCGGTGCAGCGCGCTCACGAAGCGCTCGCGCGATGAGTCGTCGCGCCGTGAAAAACCTCGCGCTATTCGTGGACGCAGAAAGGCCGGCGGCGATCGAAGCCGCGCGCGTCGCGGTGAAGGTCGCGAAGGACGGCGGGGCCACCGTGCAATTACATGCCGACCATGCAGCCGCCATGGCAGACGGCGCGCATGTGGCGCCGAACTTCCCGCAGGGAGCGGACGTGCTCGTCTCGTTCGGCGGCGACGGCACGTTGCTTCAAGGAGCACATCTCGCGGCTCCGCTTGACATCCCGATCCTCGGCGTTGATTTCGGGCAGATGGGTTTCCTGACGAATTTCGATCGTCGCGACTATCGCGATGGGCTCGCGCGCATCGTCCGCGACGGGATCGCAACCGAAGAGCGCATTGCTCTCGAGGCAACGGTCCACGGCGACTCGCGGACGTTCTTCGCGCTCAACGATATTCACATCGATCGCAAGCAGCACGGCCGCACGCTCACATTCGGCATCGAGATCGGCGGTGAGCGTGTTGCCGATCTGCCGGCCGACGGGATCGTCGTCTCGAGCCCGACCGGCAGCACGGCCTATTTCCTATCAGCCGGCGGGCCGATTCTCGCTCCACGGCTCGACGCCATCGCACTCGCGCCGATCTGCCCGCACACGCTTTTCTCGCGGCCGCTCGTCGTTCGCTCCGACGAGCGCATCCGCGTGACCGTGCCGCGCGGCGGAGCAGGCACGCAGCTCTTCGCAGACGGCCGCCACGAGGTCGACCTGCCCGGCGGAAGCGTGGTCACCGTGCTGAAGGCTGCGCGGCCGGTGCGCTTCGTCGCTTCGGATACGCGGCTTTTCTTTCACGTCCTCGAGCGAAAGCTGCACTGGGGTTCGTCGATCAAGCGCACGCTGGAAGCGGACGCTCATGAGAGCCACGACCGCAGCCGTTAAGGGCGCGCTCCGCTCGCTCTCCGTCGAAGGTTTCGGACTGATCGAACGCACCGCCGCCGAACTGGGTGCCGGACTCAATGTGTTCACGGGCGAGACCGGCAGCGGAAAATCCATGGTCATCGACGCCCTCGGCTTTGCCTTCGGCGACCGCCGCGGTGCAGACATCGTGCGGACCGGTGCGGCGCGAGCGGCGGTTTTCGTCGAGCTCGAGATCGACGATCGAACCGCGACGTGGCTCGCCGAGAACGCATTCGCCGACGACGAACACGATGAAGGAGCAGGGCTTGTCGTCTCGCGCGAGATGACCGCGCAAGGCCGCTCGGCCGCCCGCATCAACGGCCGACCGGCCACGGCCACGCAACTGCGCGAGCTCGGCGACATCGTGCTCGACATCGTCGGCCAGCACGAACATCAACAGCTGCTCATGCCGGCGCGCCACCTCGCGCTGATCGATGCGTTCGCGGGCCCACGAGCGGCGGAACTGCGCGCCGAATGTGCGCGGGCACACGCGGCTCTCGCCGCCACCGATGCCGAGATGAACGAGCTTCGCGAACAAGGCCAGCGCCACGATCGCCTGCTCGAAGACGCTCGATTCGCGGCGCGCGAGATCGCCGCGGCTGCGCTCGTCGACGGCGAGCTCGAACGCCTGCGCGAGCGGCGCGTGATGCTTGCGAATGCGGCGAAGATCGCCCAAGCCGTCGGCACCGCGCTCGAGCGCTTAGATGATCCGGATCGCGGCGCCGTCATGGGCCTCGGCCACGCCGCAAAGGCGATGGACAACGTCGCGTCGTTCGGCGACAAGCTCGCCGCCGCCGCGCAATCGATCCGCGATCTGCAGAGCGCCGCGCAAGACATCGCCGCATCGATCGCGGAATTGGCTGAAGAAGGGGCAGCGGACGCGGGCGATCTCGAAGCGGTTGCCGACCGCATCGCCCTGATCGAAGACCTCATGAAGAAATACGGAGGCTCGGCGGCCGACGTCATCGCGGCCGGCTCGCGATTTTCCGAACAAGCGGAAAAGCTGGAAAAGCGAGACGAGGAAGCGGCGCGCCTCGAAAAGGAACGCCGCGCGCACAATGCCGCGCTCGAAGCGGCGGCGGCGAAGTTGACAAAGGTACGCGTTGCCGCCGCCCAGACGCTGCAAGGCCGCGTTCAAGAAGAACTCCGCGAATTGGCGATTCCAGCGGCCACGTTTCGTTGCGCGGTCGACCCTCGTCCAGCCGGCATCGGAGCCGGCGGCGCAGATCACGTGGAGTTCTTCGCCGCCCTCAACCCGGACGAGCCGGAGCGGCCGATCGCCAAAGCCGCATCCGGTGGAGAGCTATCGCGGTTGCTGCTCGCGCTCAAGATGGCGTTCGCGCACGTCGACCCGCATCCGGTCGTCGTCCTCGATGAGATAGACGCCGGCGTCGGCGGAGCGGCGGCACGAAGAGTTGGTTCGCGCATCGATCATCTCGCTAAGGCTGTCCAGGTCTTGTGCGTCACCCATCTTGCCCAGATCGCCGTGTTTGCCGACACGCACATCGCACTCACCAAGAACGTGCGCAAAGGCAAGACGTTCGTTGAGGCCACTCGACTGGCAGAACGTGCGCAGATCCGGTCGGAGATCGCGCGAATGCTTGCCGGAGACGAGCAGGCCGCCGAAGCTCTGCGCCATGCAGACGCGTTGCTTCGCGAAACCCGCCACGCCTCGCCGTCGCAGTAGGGCAAGCATCGTTTGCCCAAAAAAATAGGGCCGACTTGCGTCGGCCCCTTCAAAATTCCGTAAAATGAAGAACTACGTGCCGAGGCCCTCGGCGTCGGGCGCCTTGCCGCTCAATAGATCCTCAACCGCTTTGACCAGTTTGGTTGCGTCGGCGCTCTTGGCCACGTAAAGGTCCGCCCCGGCGTGCTTGCGCCAGTATTGATCGTGCGTCTCGCCGAGACCGCTCATGAGGATCACCGGCGTCTGTGCAGTCGCGGGCGCATCTTTGATCTGGCGGCACAACTCGTATCCGTCCATCATCGGCATGATGACGTCGGCGACGACGAGATCCGGCGTCTCGGCGGTGATCATCTTCAACGCCGTGCGTCCGTCGGGAGCGGTCAGCACGCGGTATCCCGCACGCTGCAGCGCGAGCTTCAACGCGAATGACTGCGTGACGCTGTCATCCACGAGCAGCACGGTCTGGCTCATCAGGTGATCCTTTCGTGTCGGGCAGCCAGTTTTCGCAGGCGCCCGGCGATGACTCTTGGTTCGGCGAAAGCTTCGACGGCTCCCAGCCGTCCTGCGGCCGCCGGCATTCCGAAAACAGTAGAGCTGCGCTCGTCCTGCGCAAACGTCTTTGCGCCCTTCGTGCGCAATTTCAGCAGACCCTCGGCGCCATCCCTACCCATGCCCGTCAAGAGCACGCCGGCGCAACGCGACTTGTACGTGTCGGAGGCCGAAGCGAATAGCGCATCAGCCGAAGGCGAGGTCGCGCGCTTCTCCGCACTCACCGCCTTGACGCGCAGACGGCCGCCTGGACCGAAGACGAGATCGGCTCCAGATGGGGCGACATACGCGCGGCCTCGCGCCGGCAGGATGCCGTCTTCCGCAAGCGCGACGCGCATCGGCGTCTCCTTGTCGAGCCAGCGCACGAGCCCTTCGACGAAGGGCGCCGCGATATGCTGTACGATGATGACCGGCGCTGCGAAGTCGGGACCAAGGCCCGTGAGAAGATCCACAAGAGCAAGCGGCCCACCGGTCGATGCACCGACGACGACGCACTCGAGCGCGCCGTTCGTCTCGATGGGCTGCGGCCGCGGAGCTGTGCCGTTTGTCGAAATCCGCAATGGCGACTCGTGCGTCGGCACGGCGTGCGCAAGCGCGAGCGTGGCGATGCGCTGGTTGAGATCCGGGAAGAACGCCCGTAGTTCGTTTTCATCGCCGGCCGGTTTGACGATGACGTCCGCCGCGCCGGCGGCGAGCGCGAGGAACGGCAGAGACTCCGTACCGGCCGTGCCAAGCGTGCTGATCACGATGATAGGCGTCTGACGTACGTGCCGCACGCGCTGAATGACTCGCAAGCCGCTCTCATCGGGAAGCATAAGGTCGAGCGTGATCACGTCGGGTTGCAGCCGATTGAACATCTCGATCGCGTCGCGCACCGTCGTGGCTATCCCGACGACCGCGAGCCGATTGTCCTGTGCGATACCCTCGGAGAGAATCCGGCCCGCGACCGGCGAATCTTCGACGATCAGCACGCGCGCCCAACGCGTTTTCGTCACGCGACCAGCCGTTCGACCGTCTCGAGCAATTGCGTCTCGTTGAATAGACCCTTGACGATGTACGCATCGGCTCCGAGCTCAAGGCCGCGACGCCGCTCTTCCTCTTTGGAAAGCGACGTGACGAGGACGACCGGCATGGACGAGTATCGCGGATCGCGTTTGACGCGTTCGCAGAACTCCCAGCCGGACATGTTCGGCATTTCGAGGTCGCTCATGATGCAATCAAATGAAGCGCCGGCGAGTTTGTTCCATGCATCCGCGCCGTCGATCGCAGTCTCGACTTCGTAGCCTGCGCTGATCATGATATTGCGGAGCAGCGTGCGCGTCGTGAGCGAATCGTCGGCGATGAGGAGCCGGCGTTTGACATTTGTCTTCTCGTGCACGATCGCGCCCGCCGCTCCCCGGTCGTATGCGTTGCGCACGAGCAATCCGCCGTCGAGCACGCAGAGCGGCTGCCCGGACAGTGAGATCGCATAGCCGGCGACGCCCGGCACACGGCCGAGCGGGCGGGGCATCTGCTTGACGATCACTTCTGAAAGCCCGTCAAGCGCGTCGACGACCACCGCTGCCTTGCGTTCGCCGTCCGTGATCACGATCGCGGGCACGACGCCGTCGCGTCCGAAAAAGACCTGCGCGGGTCCGCCGGCGATACTCGCGAGTGGAATGACCGGCATGATCTCTTCGCGGACCGACACCGTGATGCGCCCCTCGACGTTCACGACGTGTTCGGGTTTGATCAGGACGGCTTCGTGGATATCGGTCTGACGCAGGTAGACTTCGGTCGCCCCAGCGCGCACCGCCAGAACAGAGGAGGTGAGCAGACTGACCGGCACGCGCAGCACGAACCGCGTGCCAGAGCTCGTTCCGCTCTCCACGTGATAACTGCCGCGGAGCTGAGCCACGCGGTCGGCGACGACGTCCAAACCCACGCCGCGCCCGGAGATCTCGTCGGTCGTCTGCGCCGTCGAGAAGCCTGGTTTGAAAAGGTACTGGGTCAAACGCTGGTCTGAGAAAACCGTCGCTTCTTCTGCGGTGGCCAGCCCGCGCTCGACCACTTGGCGCCGGACGGCGTCGATATCGATTCCTGCGCCATCGTCTTCGACCGTTATCGTCGCGCTCGCCGTGCCCGTGGAGACCGAGACCCGCACGGTTCCTCTCGACGGCTTGCCCGACAGCAGACGAATCTCCGGAAGCTCGATGCCGTGCGCGACGGCATTGCGCACGAGATGGAGCAGCGGCTCCTTGATCGCCTCGAGCACGACCTTATCCAGCGCAACGTCGCCGCCCGAGATGACGAGGTCGGCTTGTTTCTCCTGCAGCAGCGCGACATCGCGCACGATGCGCGCGAGAGGCTGAAGCACGGTGGCGGCAGGCAGCATGCGAAGGTCGGCGAGGCGATCCCGCAGATCTTCGAGCAGGCTGAAACGGCGAAGGTCGCGATCTTTGACCTGGGCCGCGGCATCAGTCAATTCTTGCCGGCGGCGTTGCAGGTCGTCGAGAAGCTGGGCGGCGCCCGCGCTGACGTGCGAACCGAGGTGCGCGCGCAATGCGTCCATCGCTGCGGCGACGCGGCCCGCGACCGCTCCTAGTTTTTCCAGATCGTTCTCGTCGGCCGCGAATTGACGCAGCAGCTCGCCGCGCAGCGCGATCAGCCGGTCGATCTTTTCTGCGCCGACGCGAACTGTGTCTCCGGCGGTCTCGTCGCGCGCTCCAGCCCGCGCCTCGGCGGCCGGAGCCGGTTCGGGCCGAGCGATCGGCGCGTCCGGCGGCGCAAACGGCGTCACGGGACCTCGCTGTGCGGCCGCTGCACGTTTGCCATTCTTCTTGACGTGTTTAGACTTGCCGTTGGTCACCGACTTGCCGTTCGCAGCCGTGCTGCCGTTCGCGGCCGTGCTGCCATTCGCGGCCCGCTTGCCGTTGGTCAACGCACCGTTTTTCGGCGCGCCTTCCTCAAATGTCACGGCGGCGCCGTCGAACTCCGCGATCCGGGCGAGCATCGCGCGCACGGGCACTTCAGCGACGCCTGTGCCGGTGCCCGAGTTCATGAGATCCGTCATCGCATCCGCGCCGTTGAAGATCAATGCGAGGACCGGTTTCGTGAGTGTCCGCGTGCCGTCGCGCACCTGCGCGAGCAGCGCTTCGAGACCGTGCGCGACCGCTTCGATGCCGGCGAACCCCACCATCCGCGCGGCGCCCTTGACGCTATGGACGCGCCGAAACGTCTCGTTAAGGGTCTGCGCATCGCCGGGATCCTGCTCGAGCGCCATGAGCAATCCGTTGAGCGCGCCGAGATGCTCGTCGCACTCCGTCCGGAAGATACCCTTGAGCTCTGCAAGCTCGTTCGGCGTCATTTCCATCGGTCGTCAGAATCCTTCGCCGGCCGTCAGATCCTGTACGCCGCGACGAGCCGCTTGAGGCCGAGCGCGAGATCGTTAAGCCTCGATGTGGCCTCCTGTGTCTGACCCGTCGCTGCGACGGTGTCGCGCATCGCGGCGTTGATGGACGTGATGCTCTGCGTCACCTGCTCGATGCTCTGCGATTGCTGCTTTGCCGCAAGCGCGATCTCTTGCATGGAGTCGACCGTGTGTTGGAGCGTTTCGATTATCTCCGCGATCGCCTGACCCGTCTGCGCGGCGTGGCTCGCGTTCTCATCGACGTTGCGGCTGCCTTCGATCATCGCCATGACGGATTCATCCGAGGCGCGCTGCACCTCGTGCGTCAGCGAGTCGATGCGTTCGGTCGCGGTCTTGCTCTGATCGGCGAGCTTGCGTATCTCTGCGGCCACGACCGCAAATCCGCGGCCCTGTTCGCCTGCGCGCGCGGCTTCTACAGCAGCGTTGAGCGCAAGCAGGTTGGTCTGCGCAGCGAAGTCCGCGACCGTGCGCGTGATGGTGCCGATCTGCGCGATCTGTTCGGACAAGTGAGCGATGCGGTCGGACGTGGCCCGGAAACGGTCGCGCAAGCTGAGCATCATGGCGACGTTCGTCTCGACGTCTGCCCGCCCGCGCCGCGCGATCTCGGCGCTCTCGATCGACTTCGATGAGACCGTCTCCGCTTGCGCCGACGTGTTCTGAGAAGCGCTGTTGAGTTCTTGGATCGTCTGCGAGATCTGGCTCATGGCGACCGATTGCTGGGTCGTCATCCGCTCCTGCTCTTGCGCTGTCGTCGCGATCTGCATGACGGCGACGGTCGATTCGTTGACGGCCTGCTGCACTTGCTGCAGCGAACCGCCGAGCTTTTCGACCATGTCGTTGACTGCGGCGCCGAGCTCTTCCAGCTCGTCCTCGGTCTTGATCTCCACCCGGCCCGTGAAATCGCCGGAGGCGATCAAATCCGCCGTCTTCGAGAGCAAGCCCGCAGCTGCGCTCACCTGCTTCACCGTGCGGAAGCCGATATAGAAAGCCACCGCGAGTGCGAGGCACGACGTGAGCACGAGGAGCATGATCAGCACTAAGACGAGATGCTGGGCGTTGGACTTCAACGCCGAACCTTGATCGGCGATCGCCTGCGTGAGTTTATCCTGCGCCTGGATGAACGACTGGAGTTTCGTGCGCTCCTCGACGAAGCCGCCGGCCACCGCTTGGCGCACGGATGTCGAACCGTCTTCCGCGCTTGTGACGATGTTCTCGACCATCGAGGACTCGTCGTTCGCGTTCTCGGTCAGCGTCTGGATGTCGTTCTTGAGCGCGCCGTTGTCCTGGCCGAAGCCGGACAGTTTGACGATATCGGCGGCGTACTTGGCCTTGCCGTCATCGTAGAGCCTGAGATCGTCGGTCTTGCCGGTGAGGCCCCATTGCGCGGCGCCGCCGATCATCTGCAGCACGTCGAGCCGGACGTTTTGCGCCGATTCCGAGATCGGCTGCAGTTCATCCGTGATCTGCTTTTCCGAATCGAAGATCATCTGCGGCAAGGTGACGGCCAAAGCGATCTGCACGAGCGTGATGCCGGCAAGCCACAAGAAGATGACGAGCATCTTCCGGCGGAGCGACTTCTCCGCTAGTAAGAAATCAAGACCGTTCAAGACGAACCCTCACTTCCAAGCACGAGTTGCGGCGCTGCGAGCAACGCCGTCACATCCAGCAACTGCACCGAACCGTACGCGCTCGCGTGGACCGAGAACGTGAAACGACCCGGCTGGTAACTCATATCGGCGGACGTCGCCAGCGATTCGAGGCCGACGAGTCCGTCGACCGCGATAGCCACGCGAACACCCGCGTGCGTCAAGACGATACCGCTGACGCGCGCCGGCAGCGGGCTGGGCGCTAGACCCAAAAGCGGTTTGATGTCGTACAGCGGCAGCGCGTCGCCGCGGCGGTTCACGAGCGAGACGCCGATCAACCCGCCGTTTGCGATGACGGGCGCATGTGCGAGATCGCGGAAGAACTCGATCACCGCGGAAACGGTGACCGCGTAGTACTGTCCGCCGATCGTGAAGACGGCGGCTTCGGTGCCGACGGCGGCTGCCTCGACCGGCACCGCGGCGAGCGCGGCGGTCCGTTCGGCGAGCGGAAGCTCGTCGTCCGTTTCGATCGCGAGCAGGCGCAGCGCGTCTTCCTCGACCCACGGATCCGGGAGCAAGAGTCCATCGACGTCCACGACGGCGCAAAGCTCAGGGCTCGCCGTGATGCCGGCGATGACATTCGTGTTGATCGGAGTATCGTCGAAGAGCGAATCGTTTCCGTCGAGCGCGTCCGTGGCGACGTCGATGAGGTGCTTGACCTCGTCGACGACGACGCCTACGGTGCGGCTGCCGGCATGCAGGAGCAGTAGACGATCCGACCCGGTGACGGCACGCGGCGCGATCCGCAAGCAGCGGCGGATGTCGGCGATCGGAATCGCCTCGCCGCGCACGAGCACGCCGCCCAAGATGCCGGGGCGCGCCGATGGGATCTGCGTGACGATCGGCGCTTCATGAATGGACACGAGCACGTCGATCGGAAAAGCCAGCTCGAACGTGCCAACGCGCGTGAGCAGGTGCGAGCGCTTTTCGGCCGTGCGCGAGCCGCGCCCCTGATGACGGAGGTCAAGCATCGACGTGTTCGCCGATCTCGGCGCGCAGCAGCGTGGTCAGCTCGCCGACGGTGAGATGATCGAACGGAAGCGCTTCGGCTTCAGCGGGCGCGCCCTCGAGTTGCGCAAGCGCGCGCGCGAACGCGAAGATCGCTTGGCGCTTGCGGTTGGTCATACCGTATAGGTTGCCGACTTGCCAGAGCGCCGGCACGAACACAGGGTCGAGGAACAACGCGCGGCGCAATTCGGTTTCGGCCTCGCGCAGGGCGCCTCGCGCCATCAGCAGCGCACCGGCGAGCACGTGCGGCTCGGGATCGATTGGTTCGGCCGCGATCGCGGCCGTTGCGTGCCGCTCGGCCTCTTCCATCTTACCTGCCTTGGCCGCGGCCATCGCTTCGGCGAGCAGCAGGCGGCAGCGATTCTTGTCCGGCGTCGGCTTGTGAGCGATTTCGGCAGCGACGTGCGCAGGTTGCGGTGCTCGTGCGATGTGTTTGCGATCGTGTGCGCGTTCGGTCTTCGGCTTGCGCGGCGGCACGGCAGGCGGCGCGATGCGAACTGCACTGACCGCGGGCTTACGGAAGACGACGCCGGCGTCATATCTCTCCGGGATCAGATCGCCGACAGCGAACCCGGCCGCTTCGCCATGTCCGAGGATCAGCACGCCCCCGGGCGAGACGCACGCAGCGAGGCGCTGGACGATAGCTTCGCGCGCCGCCTGCGTCATGTAGATGAGGACGTTGCGGCAGACGATGAGCTCGAACAAGCCCATGCCGTTCGGCGGATAGTTGGCGGCGTCGTTGAGATTATGCGTCTCAAAACGCACGAGCGATTTGACATCTTCGGGTACGCGGACGGTCTGCGCGCCCCCGGCGCAGAGAGTCACACGGCGAACGGGAGAAACGCCGCGCAGCGACCACTGTCCATAGACGCCGACGCGCGCCGCGGCGATCGCCTTCGGATTGATGTCCGTGCCGATGACCCGATAGCCTTCGGGGCCGAATGCGCGGTGCGCCAAAAGCGCGAGCGTATACGCTTCTTCGCCGGTCGAACATCCGGCGCTCCACATCCAGACCGGGCCGCCGAGCGCTGCGAGTCCGGGCATTAGCGTCGTCTCGACGAGCTGCCAGAGCTGCGCGTCGCGGAAAAGAAATGTTTCGCCGACGACGATCGCCGGCGCGACTGCCATCCACTCGGCGCGCGCCGCGGGACCGCCGGAGCTGAGGATACGCACGTAGTCGCTTTCGAGCACGCCGAGTGCGTTGGCACGCGCGCGACATGCCTCGGTGAACGCATCGAGCGTGTGCGGCGCAGCGCCCAGCCCTAATCCACGCTCGAGCAGATCGGAGAAATCGCGATCTGCTTTCGACGCAGTTGACAGCGCGAAGTCGCCGTCGCGCGGCGATTCGGCGAGTATCAAGTCGATTTCAGTCTCAGCCAAGTCCGTCATGCGCGGCTGTGGAAAAAAGCGCCGCGTCAGCCTTCTATAAGAAGTATCGGCGTCGTGAACGTGCCAGTACACGCTGCATGCGGGACTTGAATCGAGTGACGCGCGTCACTGCCGCGCCGCGATTTCGACGATTCCAAACAACCGCATCGATCATGAACGGCTCCCGTATGACGGACCCCGCCGCTCCGAAAAGGGGACAACGAGGTTAGACAACGCGCCAATTGTGGAAAGTATCGTGTAGGTAAACCGACGAAGATTCCCTCACACGTGATAACCGAAACGAGGGCCTCATGAAAATCGCACTTGGAATCGCCGCCTTGATGTGCGCAGCAGTTGCATTTGCGGCGCCGGCAACGGCATCGTGGTTCCACTCGAACGCGAAGGCGCAGATCAGCGGTCAAGTGGTGGACGATCGTTACGGCAAACCCCTTGAGGGCATCGACGTGATGGCGGTCTCGGCAGGCACGACAACCGTTGAGGCTTCAACGACTTCCGATAAAAATGGACGCTTTACGCTGCGCGGATTGCGCGCCGGCGATTACCGGTTGGTCTTCCAGCGCCCGGGATCCGGCCAGGCATATGTCGACGGAATAGCCGTCAGAGCAGACGACCATCTCGTCTTGATCTCGCCGTTCGCCGTTCCCAACGTCGCGGTGGCTCTGACCCAGGAAATCGGCATGCGGCCCCAGTGCGGCAAGCTTCTCCAGCCGGGCCAGACGGCCGACGTTTACGTGGTTTGCAGCGGCTATTAGGTTAGCCGCTGTCCCACTTGTCACGCTTGACTCTAGAGGGACACTAGTGGTAATATACCTTGGTGGCTCAGAGAGTCTGAGTCCGTTCTTTGAAAACTAAACAGCGCAAACGCGAATAAATTCGTGGGTCCCGAGAGCCGCAAGGAATTGGACTGGCTATATGCT
The DNA here is from genome assembly GCA_035295225.1 of Candidatus Eremiobacteraceae bacterium. Taxonomy (NCBI): domain Bacteria; kingdom Bacillati; phylum Vulcanimicrobiota; class Vulcanimicrobiia; order Candidatus Eremiobacterales; family Candidatus Eremiobacteraceae; species Candidatus Eremiobacteraceae bacterium. The sequence continues at coordinate 23,837 of DATGJI010000061.1, forward strand.
GGTCTTTATTATTCTAAGGGGTTCAAAGGAAATCAATTCAAATGTCTGGGCGCCAGTGCTCAGACCCTCATCGGACTTGGCTTTAGCCCCTCCGATGTTGTAAGCGTTCGATGTCAAAATCGATCGCAAAGCTATAGAGCCTTTCAAAAAGCTCGTTGAAGATTTGGCACCGGACTGATGTGGGGCTGACCTTTATGGTCAGCCATGCAAACAGTTCGGTTGTCGTAAGATTTAATGGAGAGTTTGATCCTGGCTCAGGACTAACGCTGGCGGCGTGCCTAACACATGCAAGTCGAGCGGACACCACTTTGTAGCAATACAGATGAAGTGTTAGCGGCAGACGGGTGAGTAACACGTAGTCAACCTACCTTACCGTCCGGGATAACTAGCCGAAAGGTTAGCTAATACCTGATACGATCTTCGAGCGGCATCGCTTGATGATGAAAGCAGTAATGCGCGGTTTGAGGGGGCTGCGGCCCATTAGCTAGTTGGTGAGGTAACGGCCCACCAAGGCGACGATGGGTAGCTGGTCTGAGAGGACGACCAGCCACACTGGGACTGAGACACGGCCCAGACTCCTACGGGAGGCAGCAGTGAGGAATTTTCCGCAATGGGCGAAAGCCTGACGGAGCGACGCCGCGTGCACGAGGAAGGTC
>DATGJI010000062.1 GCA_035295225.1 Candidatus Eremiobacteraceae bacterium
GAGATGGAGGTCGATTCGATCAGTGCGTATGGCCTGACGGGGACCGATCGAACCGTGTCCGCGGGCGAGGACTATCGCGACGCATTCACGCTCGGTCCGGTGACGACACAATCCGGCAGATATCATGGCCAACGTTGGCGCGTGAACGAGAATGGCATCGTCGTCTACGAGATCGGGGTACACAAGAAGAACGAGATCGACGCGCAAGCGTTGCGGTCGGCAACGAATGCCCCGACCACGGGCGTGACGCTCGCTGGTGAGGTCCAGCAGCCGGTCGATGCGTATGTCTTGAAAGTGAATCCCCCAAACGGCCGGCTCGAGTGGCTGTACATCGACAAAAAAACGTCGCTCCTCGACCGCGAAGACGACGCGTATCCAGACAAGCGATTGACGATCACGTATGATGACTATCGCGCGGTGGACGGAATGTTCGAGCCCTGGCACACGCACATGTCGGACGGTTATCCGGCGAATGAAGTCGACGTCCGCATACAGTCGGACGACGTCAACATCAAATTCAGCGACGACTACCTCAAGATTCCAAGCGGCGACCAACGCATAGCGACGTTCCCGGCGAACGCATCGTCCGTGGTACTGCCCGCGCGAATCGACGACGGCTCTGTCGTCGTCCGCCTCACGATCAACGGCCGCGGACTTGATTTTCTGTTGGATTCCGGAGCAAGCGGGATTCTGATGGACAACGAGGTCGCGAAGGAACTCGGCATCAAGACGTTCGGTGAATCCGTCCAGACCACCATGGGAGCATACGAATCGACGCAGGCGATCGTTCCCGAAATGGATGTCGGCCCGATCGCGCTGCACAATACCTACGTGGAATGCGTGCCGTTCACGCAGCAGCTCGGCTACGACACGAAAATCGTCGGACTGCTGGGATTCGATTTCATCGCGAATGCCGTGGTCAGCATCAACTACGACAACGGCAACGTGACGGCCGCCCCGCCAGACTCGTTTTCGCCGCCCGTCAACTCCATCGCGGTGCCCATCGCGCTCGACGACGGCGTGCCGTTCGTGCAGGTCCAGATCGGCGATTCGATCGGCACGCACTTCATCTTGGATACCGGCGCCGACATGATCGTGATCTTCTCAGAATTCGCCGCCGCGCATCCGCAGGATGTCGTGGATCAAGGTCTCGGAAAGAGTCTGAGCAAGTATCTACCGTTCGTCACCGCGGAAGGAGTGGGCGGCCAGATCCAGATGACGATGGACCAGCTCGCTTCCTATCATTTCGGATCCGTCAATTTCACCGACTTCCTCGCGTATCGTACCCAGAGCGGCTCCGCATTCGAGTCCGAAGATACCGACGGTTTGGTCGGATACGAAGTGCTTCAATATTTCACGGTGACGTTCGACTACAAAGACGGCATGATCTATCTGATCCCAGGCGAGGTGCTTCGTTCCCGGCAGGCCGCTCCAACGCCAACGCCGCATCCGAAGGCGAAAAAAGCCTAGGCTCACGATGAAGCCGGCGCCGTCGCTGCAGAAGGCCACGCCGCCACCGACGCCGCAACCTCAAGCGACGTGAAAAAAGACGGGATCTGCACTATTTACACGGACGGAGGCGCGCGCGGCAATCCGGGTCCGGCGGCGGGCGGCGGCGTTATCGTGGCATCTGATGGAACGGTGATCGCCGAAGTATCTGAGTTTCTCGGCGTCGCGACGAACAACGTCGCAGAATACCAAGCCCTCATCGCGACGTTGCAGCGAGCGCTTGAGGCCGGCTGCACGGACGTGGAGGTCTGCCTCGACTCCGAACTTGTCGTGCGCCAACTCAACGGCGAGTACCGCGTCAAGGACGCGAAGATGCGGCCGCTGCACGCGAGCGCCACTTCGCTCTTGCGAAAGTTCGCCTCGTCGCGCGTGCGGCATATCCCGCGCGAAGAGAACAAGCGCGCCGACAAACTCGTCAACGCCGTGCTCGATGCACACGCGACCGCCGTGCGCGAGGCTCGCGTCGGGTTGTGAGACCTGTGTATGGGCCGTCGGACACGATCGTCGCGATCGTCGACGCGGGCGGCATGGTAACGCTCGGAGAGGCGCCCGGCCAAGCGATCGCAAGCGTGCGCAACGGCGAGATTTTCGGCGATCTCTACGGCGCCGCGCTCCTTGGATACGTCGACGGCACCGGCCGCGTGATCGATGCGCAGCGCGCTGTCGTCGGACGCGTCGACGCATCGCTCATCGTTTACGACGATGCGAACCGGCGCGTTGGCCGCGTCACGGACGCCATTGACGGCGGCGTTCTGCTGCTCATCGTGGCGCAAGCGCAACCGGACGCCGTGCGGCCGACGCTCGCACCGGAGACGATCGGCGGCACGGTGATGGACGAAGTCAATGCCATGGAATCGCTTTTGAAGAGTCCCAACCTGCGCGGGCGTCGCGGAGAGTTCTGAACGCCGCACTGCGCGGGCACCACGCTGCGTGAAGGCGAGGATGCCTTTGCTAACGGGACGAAAGCCCACGTTCATGCCCATTGCGTCCGGCGATCCGTCCATTTACATCTCCGTTGATATGGAAGGCTGTGCCGACATCGTGCACTGGGACGAGGTGCGTCCCTCCGCGAGCGATGAGTACGCGCGTTCGCGCGAGATCGTCACGGACGAGGTGAACGCGGTGGTGGCCGGCGCATTTGACGGCGGCGCCGAAGCGGTGACCGTCAACGACTCACATTCGACAATGCGAAACCTTCTCACGGAGCGGCTCGACCAACGCGCAACCGTGGTTTCCGGACGACTGAAGCCGAACTTCATGCTCGAGGGTCTGACGCCGGAGTTTTCCGCCGCGTTCTTCATCGCGTATCACGGAGCGATCGGCTCGGCCGAAGCGGTGATGGGGCACACATACAGCCCGCGAGTGATCTTCGAATGCAGGCTCAATGGCGCGCCGATCGGCGAGCTCACGATCAATGCCGCCTTGGCCGGAGCGTGGGGGGTTCCGGTCACTCTCGTCAGCGGCGATCGCGTGACGCTCGACGAAGCAGCGATGACGTTGCCTTGGGCACGCACAGTCGAGACAAAGCGCAGCATCTCATATTTCGCGGCCGAGTGCCTGTCGCCGTCGGCGGTCTGCGCGGCACTGCGGAGCGCGGCCTGCAGCGCTTGCAAGGTTGACGGGGCGAAGCCATTCTCGCTGCCGACGCCGATCGTCATGGAGATCGACACCTACCGGACAGCGCAGGCCGATCATCTCGAGCTCATACCGAGCATAAAGCGGACGGCAGCTCGCACGATCCGATTCGAATCGGACGATTTTCGCGAGGTGTATCGCGCGCTGCAAGCGGTCATCTATCTCGGCGCGGCGGCAACGGCGTGACGGAGAAATGGCGCGCGGTTATCGTCATCGCCTGCATCGTTGCGGGTGCGGTGCTGAGCTACAAGCTGTTCTTCGGCCCGTGGTTGCCGCAGTTCGAAGCCGTCCGTCAGGTCCAAAACGAGAACAGCACGTGGACCGTGACCTTGCAGTGCTACTACGCGCGCGGCGCCGTCTCCGACGAGACGTATCGACTCGCGAACGACAACGGCAAGACGTCGCTGTTCTACTCTGCGACGAGCCGGAACGGCCTCATCACCAAGCAGTTCACCGTGCCGCTCGCGGGTCCCGACAGCACGTTTCTTTTCGAGCAATTGCGAGCCGACGGGCTGTGGGATCTCGAAGACCGACCGGCGCGGCCGAACCCGAAGGACGAATACGTCATCGCAGTTCAGCAGACGCTGGGAGACGAAGGCGGCAGCCGGGCGTTCTCATTCACGGATCCCGAGTATTGGGCCACCACCAAATCGGTGGAGTTTAAAGTCGGAATGCCGTCGCGAACGGACCCGAGCGCGCCGATCTACATCAGCCCCGGCGTGCCGCGCAAAGATCCGCGGTATCTGACGCTCGTGAATGAGATCCGCGCATTCGGACCGCCCAATGTCGTCGCCGCTGAAAGCCGAATCCGTGACGAGCTTGCCGTGGTACATCCGGTGCACACGCTGCGCGGCGGCAGATGAATCTAAAACGGATCGCGATCGTCACGGCGATCATCGCCGTGCTAGTGGCGGCTGCGTGGTATATATCGGAAGCACCGTACAATCAGATGTTCGGCGCGACCGTCACGCAAGTGCCGGTCCGTCAAAAAGTCGTCGCGCTCACTTTTGACGACGGGCCTAATCCGCCGTATACCGACGAGATCGTGGCCTATCTTCACGCGGCGCACGTCGCGGCGACGTTTTTTGTGGTCGGCAAGGCCGTTGCCGCACATCCGGCGATCTTGCGGACCGAGCTGCGCGACGGTGATGCGCTTGGCAATCACACGTGGGATCATGCCCATCTCGTGCTCTTATCGCGGCAGCACGTCGAGCGCGAGCTGGACGACTGCGAGGCCGCGATCTATCAAGCAACCGGCACGCGGCCGACGTTGTTCCGGCCGCCATTCGGCGCGCGTGATTTTCTCGTGCTGCGTATCGCGCACGAGAAGGGTTACCGTGTGATCATGTGGTCGGTGCCGCTGCCGGCCGACTGGACGGGCCCCGCCCCGTCGGTTATCGCGAAACGGGTGTTGGTGCATGTCAAGAACGGCAGCATCATCGTGCTGCACGACGGAGACCGGGGAAGATCGGGCGACCGCCGCAGCACGGTGGAGGCGACAAAGCTGATCGTGACGGCGTTGCGGGCGCAGGGTTACAAGTTCTTGACCGTGCCGCAGCTGTTGAAGCTCGGCTATCCGAATGAGCCGGTTCCGGCGGGACCGACGGAGAAAGACGGCGTCTGATCGCCGCTATGCGTATCGGTGGCCGCGCCACTCGATCCATCCGCCGCGGTGCCAACCTGGTCCGGGGCAGTGGTGCGTGTCGTGGATGATCGATTCGCCGGCTTTTGGCACGAGCTGTCCTTGCACCACGACCGAATCGCCGATCTTCACCGGAATCGCAGGCGCGAGCGATACGTTGTCGATGACGCGCAGCGTGAGTCCGTGCTCGGTGACGATGTCGAACGATTCATGGCGCGCGTGCGTGTGCCGCCCGGTGAAGAACGTCGGCTGGTCGATGACCGACCCTTCGACAGCGACATCGGTGATTCGACCTGCGGCGATGGCCGCGCGAGCGGCGGCATCGGAGTACTCCGAAAGAGCAGTGGGCGAGCAATCGATCATGGCGCCGCTATCGCGCGCCGCGCGCGAACGGTCTAGTCTTCTTCGTCCGCGGGCGGACTCGGCGGCCCGTCGAGCCGTCCGCAGATCTCGCGGAAGTTGCAACGCCGGCAGAGCGCGACATTCGCCGTCATCGGAAATTGTTCGATGTCGCCTGCTACGTTGTTCGGGATATCGGTGAGCCGATCGCGCACATCGGCGGTGTAGGTGGCGATCATGCGCCGCGCCTCGCCGACGCCTTCGCGCAAATTGTCGTAGCGATCCGCTTCTCCGGTCGTAAGGTAAACGAGGTGGGCGACGACGTTTTCGATCGGGGTACCGAGCCGCGCCGAGACGTAGAGGCCGTAGACTGCGAGCTGCGCGATATTCGCTTTGCTCGGACGACCGGTCTTCCAGTCGACGATATGCAGCACGCCATCCTTATCTTCGACGACGAGGTCGGGTTTGGCGAAAACCGTCACGCCGTCGACGAGCATCTTCGCGTCCTCGAAGTCCAACGGATCGACGATGCGCAGCCGGTCGAGCGGGATCGCAAACGAGCGGCGCCCGTAGCTTGATCGAGCGAACGTCTCGGTGCACGAACCGATCTGCGCGATGGCTGCCTCCTGCTGCTCCGCGCTCACGCCGATCCCGTAATAGTCTTCGAAGAGAATCGCATATTGCTTGGGCTGGCCGAAGCGCTCCCAGTCGCGATTGCGCGACTCACGAAGTCGTTTGAGCAGACGGCGCTCGACTTCATCGCGGATCTTCTGGGCCGGAACCGGCGACGGGGCGTCGCCGCGCATGCGCAGACGCTCGCCGATGACGTTGTGAAACGATTCGCCGACGAGCATGGCGAGACTCTTGAGCTGCTTCAGCCGATAGGCCAGCGCCGAATCTTTCGAAGCATCAGGTTCCCAGCCGCCCCACGAGCCGTAATACTGCCAGTACGTGCGCCGCGGACATTCGTAGAACGCGCGATGACGCGACCACGACCAGGCGAACGCGCTCTGCAGATCGGCCACTTCAGTCGCCGGTTTCCTCTTCCCATAAGTCGAATGCATCCGCGAGGATGTCGAGCGCGGCCTCCGCGTCCGGTTCGGGGACGCAGACGAGCGTTTCGCCGCCGAAGAGCGAACCGCCGCTGCCGGGTCCGAGCATCGCGAACGGAAGGTCGCCCATCAGCGGAAACGGCTTCGCATCGATGCCGTTCGCCCGCAAGAGATCGATCGCCGTCGCATCGCTGAGCTCCGTCGCACCAAAAACGGCGACATAGACGCCTTCGACGCGCTCCGGCGGATCGACGAGATAGCCCACGGACGATACGCCTACGCCAGTCTGCCGAAGAACGGTACGATGGTTGTTTCCGGGCGGAACGAGAAATAGCGACGGCTGAGATCGCCTGCGAGCGCCGCGGTCACCGGGATGCGCAAGACATCGGCCGCCAGAAGCGCCGGCGCTTCACCGACCGCGACGAACCGCGCTTCCACGACCGCCGGATCTGCCGGTCGCGGCGCGGCGGGCGGGCCGCACTCTTCCATGAAGAAGGTGCAGTTCACGACGTGGTA